>CAZOUH010000007.1:0-2665 GCA_964582935.1 uncultured Paludibacter sp. | reverse complement strand
AAAAATCCGGCAGTACAATCTACTGCATCGGGTTTACAGTATATCGTGTTAAAAGATGCGGACGGACCAAAACCCATTGCTACCGATAAGGTAAGTGTGCATTATGAAGGCACTTTGATTGATGGCACTGTGTTCGATAGCTCATACGATAGAGGAGAGCCTGTTGATTTTCAGCTCAATCAAGTTATCCCCGGATGGACAGAGGGTGTTCAGCTGATGTCCCCGGGTTCAAAATATAAGTTTTTCATACCTTATCATTTGGCATATGGCGAGCAAGGTGCAGGCGGCGTAATCCCTCCTTTTGCAAGCTTGATTTTTACAGTCGAACTCTTGGATATACTTCCTCCCTCAATTTCGAATCAAATTAAAGAATTAGAAATAAAATAAACGTATCAAAAATGAGAAAAATAAGTAATTATTTGATAGTTGCCATAGGGCTGACTATCTTTTCAATCAGTTCATGTACGAACAATAAGCCTAAAGATGTTACGCTTAAAAGCATGAACGACAGCGTCAATTACACCTTGGGACAATGGCAGGGTGATATGATGAAACAGCAAGTTTTCGGTGAAGATTCGGTGAAGGAATTAGATGCTTTTATTCAGTCATTGGATAAGGCTTACGCCGGAAAAGCAAAAAGCGAAATGTACGCTTTAGGTGTACAAGTTGGTAAATACTTCAACGACCAAATTAAAAATGGTTACTTCGGAGATTCCACCTTGACTGGAAATGTTGATATGGTCATGAGAGGACTAATAAACGCCTTGAATGATTATCAAGATGTTATATCATCAGCAGAAGCGGATTCTATCGTACAAGCTGTACAGATGAAATCACATTCAAAAATGTACGGTGAACCCAATAATTAATATTTTAAACGATAATAATATGAAACGAATAAATATTTTCCTGTTGATTGTAGCTACCTTGTCGTTGGTTGCAACTTCATGTACAAATTACAAAGAGAAACCGGTTACGTTAAATACTGAGTTGGACAGTCTGAATTATTCATTTGGTTTTACCAATGGTAATGTTCTGAAGAACTATCATTTAAATAGAGACACCACAGATAATGCACTTTCAGAATTGATGAAGGGTATCAAAGACGGCTTAAAAGAAAAGGTTGCTGACCCGCAATTGGGGCAAGTTGTGGAAATTGGAACTGCCATAGGCAATCAACTAAAATCAAATCCTGATTTTTACGGAGATTCATCACTTACAATCAACTACAAGCTTATCAGACAAGGTCTGATTAATGGTATTACCGGCGAACATTTCGGTATGGACACCGACGAAGCCAGAACATACTTCAATGAAACCATGGAGCGCGTTCAATCTAAAAAATTGGAAGGTGATTATAAGGCAAACAAAGAAGAAGGCGAACAATTCTTAACTGAAAACGCAAAAAAAGAAGGTGTGGTTACCACTGAATCAGGATTGCAATACGAGGTCATCAAAGCCGGCAATACAAGTGGAGAACATCCGTCTGAAACAGATAAGGTAAGGGTTCACTATCATGGTACACTCATCGATGGAACCGTTTTCGACAGCTCCGTAGAGCGTGGAGAACCTGCCGAATTTGGATTAAACCAGGTCATCAAAGGCTGGACTGAAGGTTTGCAATTGATGCCTGTAGGTGCAAAATACAGATTTTACATCCCGCAGGAATTGGCTTACGGTTCACGCATGCAAGGAAATATTCAACCATTCTCGATGCTGATTTTTGATGTAGAGTTGCTTGCCATCGTTAAATAAGCCGGTGTAATTTTAATTTTATTGTTTATTTTTGCTCCACAACTTTATCATTAGTTCATATATTTTATGGAGAAAATTGATCAATTGGATCGTAAAATTTTACGTATCATCAGCCAAAATGCACGCATGCCTTTTAAGGATGTGGCTGAACAGTGTGGAGTGTCCCGTGCAGCCATCCATCAGCGGGTGCAGCGCATGATAGACTTAAACGTGATTACCGGATCAGGCTATACGGTGAATCCCAAAATGTTGGGGTATCACATCAGCGTGTATATCGGTATCACGCTTGAGCGTGGTTCTATGTATAAGGCGGTAGTGAGCGAATTGGAAAAGATACCCGAGATTGTCGAATCTCAATATACTTTAGGAGCTTACACCATTCTGATCAAGCTTTATGCAAAGAACGACGAACATCTGATGGACTTGCTGAACGGAAAAATACAGGAGATTCCGGGCGTTGTATCAACGGAAACATTGACTTCCTTAGATCAACGCATCCGGAGAACCATACCGATTGAATGATCTGTTCTGAATTTATTTAACAGTACCAAAAGACAATGGAGATAGTTGTAAGCGGCATCCGCCCAACAGGGAACTTACACCTCGGAAATTATTTCGGGGCATTGAAGAATTTTATCAGCATGCAAAATGAGCATGATTGCTATTTTTTTATTGCTGATTATCACTCTTTGACAACCCACCCTACCCCTCAAGATTTACACGGCAATGTGAAGCAGGTATTGGTTGAATATTTAGCTGCCGGATTGGATCCTGAAAAAGCTACATTGTACGTTCAAAGTGATGTGCCGGAGACCGCTGAACTGTACCTTTTTCTGAATATGAACGCCTATATGGGCGAATTGGAGCGTTGTACATCATTCAAGGATAAAATTCGCCAACAACCGCAAAA
>CAZOUH010000006.1:8833-19802 GCA_964582935.1 uncultured Paludibacter sp. | reverse complement strand
AGCCAATTCATCGAAATAGTCGTTTTCAGTAAAACTATGCAATTTGTAAAATTTCAAAGGCGGAAGTTGTAAGCTGATGTCGATAACCGATTGTGGGGTGTAAGTTTTATCCTTCTTAAAAGGTACTATTTGGACTTGCAAATTCTCCCAGTCATTGAGTTGATTGCTCGACAATTGAGCAAGCTGTTCCTGCATATTCGGTTCGATCAGACCATTAGCAATTGAGCGGCGTTCGGCTTTATCACCTATGATGAAATTATAGAAAAGGAAATAATTGCTGTCATTAATCAGCAGACAATCAAATTTGCTTTCAGATAAATTTTTAATATCGGTGGGTATAAAAGTCAAGCAAGTGCGCAAGTCATCACCATCTGCTGTTTCAAAGATTTCAACAGGTTCTTCAGCTCGTACAACTTCAGTTTTTACCTTTTGCGTAGTCTCCTTTTGTGATTTTGCATAGTCCTCCTGGGGAGTACTGAAATCTCTCTTGGGGAAATTGGTGGTTTTATTCACCTCCGGTACTGCCACACATTCCTTTTCCAACACCGGTATTTCAAAACCGTCTTCATCCTCAACATATATCAATCCTTGTTTTGCATCTATTCTTGTTACTTTTCCACCTCCGACGGCATTCAGAAAGCGTACTTTATCTCCGGGTTTAATTTTATTTGTCTGCATCCGATGTCTTTTTTACTGTTTAATTTGCCGTGTAAAAGTACATCAATTCTTTTAATTGGAGAATCTTCTATCCAAATGAACTTGTACTTTGCACAGCAAATCCTTTAAATTAACAGGTTTCAGCATGTATTCGCTGGTACCCAACTGTAATGCTTTGCTGTTAGAAATTTCTGTGACGTCGGCAGTCAATATAAAAACCGGCAGGTACTCATCCTCCGGCACTAATGAATTCAATGTTTCCAATATTTCAAATCCTGAAACAAAAGGCATTGCCAAATCCAATAAAATTAAATCGGGTAAATATGATTTAAATGCATCAATGGCTAAACGTGGGTCATTGATGATTCTAATTTGTTTGTAATCACAAAATTCAAAAAAGCTGCGCAACATTTCCGCATTAGCAAAATCATCATCAATGATTAATAGCTTGGCTGTTTTGGAATTAGTTGAGATCATGATTCTTTTTGTTTTTAATTGCTGCTGATTGCTGCTGACCAATAAAACTATGCGATCGGTCGTAACCGAAAATATTATATGCTCCGGGAGATGCATACACGATATGTCCTTTGATGTCAGTAATTGTGAGCGCATCCGGAGATGACTTGACAAAGGCGTGTAAAAGCTTGCAGTGTTTCTCGAGAGATTGATCAGTAATCTTTGGTAAATCAAGTATGTCCATCTCGTATTTTCTCTGATGATGACTCTTCTTTTGATGTATTTCTTTGGGAGAAACCAAGAATTATTAAAATCAAGCCTACAAAAATACACTTTTCTTTGGAAAAAAGGTGCATTTGGGACATTTTAAATTTAGGAAATTGAGGCGAAATGTGTTTATATTGATTATTTTTGCACGATAATTTTCAAGTAAAAAGGCATTTGATAAAACATAATACAGACATACGCGTGACAAGCAAATTCAATAAATCCCCTTTGTTGATTGATGATTACAATTACGGCTTGCCGGATGAGAAGATAGCCAAATATCCTTTGACAAAGCGGGATCAGTCTAAATTATTGATTTATAAGCAACGTAACATCAGCGAGGATGTGTTTGTCCATGCCGCTGATTATCTGCCTGAAAATAGTTTATTGGTCTTCAACAACACAAAGGTCATACATGCTCGTATCTTGTTTCAGAAAACAACCGGTGCTGCTATAGAGATATTTTGCTTGGAGCCTGTTGATCCGGGGGATTATGCTTTGTCATTGAGCACCACAAACAGCTGTGTTTGGAAATGTCTGATTGGCAATCGAAAAAAATGGAAGTCGGGTGCTTTATCCAAAACACTCACCATAGGAGAGAAAATTTTTGATTTGGACGTTGTGATCTTGTCATCAGCGGGCAATACACATCACATTCGGTTCTCCTGGAATAACGCCCACATCAGTTTTGCTGAAATATTAGATCATGCAGGAGAATTACCTATTCCGCCTTATTTAAACCGCAAAACCGAAACGAATGATGAAATTACCTACCAAACCGTTTATGCAAAACATGAGGGTTCTGTGGCTGCTCCAACAGCCGGTTTGCACTTTACCACCAAGGTGATGGATAGTTTGAAGCTAAAGCACATCCAGACAACTGAACTAACTTTACACATTGGTGCCGGAACATTTCAACCCGTGAAAACTGCTGATATTAAGGATCATCAGATGCATACGGAATTCTTTTCTGTGCATAAAAATACCATTGCTAATTTATTGAACAAGTTAGGGAGTGTTTTTGCTGTCGGAACCACCACCGTCAGAACCTTAGAAAGTTTATTTCAAATCGGCATTCAAATCATCCATAATAAGTTTGAAAAACAAGATTTATTTTTTATTGGACAATGGGAGGCGTACGAACAAAAACCTGACATTTCGGCAGAAGCGTCTTTGCAAGCAGTCCTTGATTATTTAAAAATCCATAACTTAGAAGAAATTCATGCTCAAACGCAAATCATCATTCAACCCGGTTATCAATTTGAAATCATTGAGGGAATGTTCACGAATTTTCATCAACCGAGAAGCACGCTCTTGCTATTGGTATCAGCCTTTGTAGGAGAAAATTGGAAGCAGATTTATGATTATGCCCTGCATCGTGATTTCCGATTTTTGAGTTATGGAGACAGCTCTTTACTCTTAAAATAGACCTTTTTTCTACAGGCTGATGGCAAACAGTTTGACATCGAAGGTCGCGGAAATTTTTAGTGATTCTTTTGAAAATTTTCAACAAGCAATTTTTCATCAACATAAAATATATTGCATTATGCCTATCATTTGGATTATCTTTATTGCTGTAGCCATTGCGAGTTTCGCTGTGCAAGCCTCTTTGAATTCAAAATTTGAGAAATACTCAAAAATACCGGTTGGACTGACCGGAAGGGAAGTCGCAACGAAGATGCTGCATGACAGTGGCATCACCGATGTACGGGTAATTTCAACGCCCGGTAAACTGACCGACCATTATAATCCTATCGACAAAACAATCAATTTAAGCGAGGGTGTTTATAACTCTTCAAGCGTGGCGGCTGCTGCTGTTGCTGCCCACGAATGCGGACATGCCGTGCAACATGCACATGCCTATACGCCTCTGAAGTTACGTTCAAGCTTAGTTCCTGTAGTTAGTTTTGCTTCCAAGTGGATGCAGTGGCTGTTATTGGCAGGCATTATCTTCGTACAATCTTTTCCACAATTGCTATTGATAGGCATCATCCTATTTGCTACCACCACCTTGTTTAGCTTCATCACTTTGCCCGTTGAGATTGATGCCAGCCGACGTGCTTTAGCGTGGTTGAGCAATGCCGGCATCACCAATTACTCGACCCAACAGCCTGCACGCGATGCACTTAAAACTGCTGCATATACATACATAATCGCTGCTTTAGGTTCGTTGGCTTCTCTGATTTATTACATCATGATTTTTATGGGAAGAAGGAGATAGCCTTATTTAAGTCCTAACTTCCTTTTCCAAGCCGGAATATTTTCTGCCTTCTTGATGATTTCTTCATTGTCTAAATCTTCCAAATCGACCGTGACAATCGCTTGTGGTGCTTCATTTGAAACAGTTGGCTGCTTCCGGAAGTGCTCCTGAGGGATGTGCTGTGTTCCATCTAAAAAATTACTGATATTGTTCATAGGATCATCTTGCTCCTGTTCTTTTTTAGCTGTATAATATGCTTCTATAGTCTTATCCAAGCGGTCTTTCTCCTGTTCTTCCGGTGCAGGTTCTGGAGTTTTTTCTATAATTTCTTCACCATCTAAACTTACCGTCTTCACCGGCTTTTGGGCAGTTTTCTGTTTGCTTTCCTCCGTGACCGGCATGCCCGGAATATCCGATACATCATAACCCGTGGCAATCAAGGTGATTTTGACTTGATCTCCCAATTCATCATCAAAAGAGGCTCCCCAGATCACTTGAATATCATCCCCGACAGAAGCCATAAAATCATTGATTTGCTGTACTTCTTCCATCTTGATTTGATGTTCTGTAGAACAATATAAATTCAGCAAAACCTTGCCTGCACCCTTTACGTCATTGGTTTTCAACAAAGGAGAATTCAGTGCATCGCTGATGGCTTTGGTAATTCTATTTTCACCCGATGCATAGCCGGTATTCATGATAGCCACGTTTCCTTTGTGCAAAATGCTGTACACATCCGCAAAGTCGGTGTTGATATAGCCGGGCACCGTGATGATTTCAGCGATGCTCCTGGCAGCATTGGTAAGCACATCATCCGCCTTGGCAAAAGCATTTGAGAGCGTTAGATCAGGAAAAATCTCACGTAGTTTTTCATTATTGATCACTAACAATGCATCTACATGTTCGCTCAATGCCAACACGCCTTCCATAGCCTGCCTGATTTTCAGATTACCTTCAAAGGCAAAGGGGATGGTCACAATGCCGACGGTCAGTATGCCCAACTCCTGCGCTACCTTCGCAACTACCGGAGAAGCACCTGTGCCCGTACCTCCGCCCATACCGGCTGTGATAAAAATCATTTTGGTATTGTCTTTCAGCACTTCCTGGATGTTCTCTATGGATGTTTCAGCAGCTTTGCGGGCTACCTCCGGCTTGCCGCCTGCACCCAATCCTTCTCCCAACTGAATTTTCAAAGGAACGGGAGAATGTCGCAAGGCTTGATTATCGGTATTGCAAACCACAAAGGAAACATCTCTGAACCCCTGGTTGTACATATGATTAACTGCATTACCTCCACCACCTCCCACACCTATCACTTTGATGATGGAATGATCTATCAAGGGTAAATCTACTAAGGGCAACATATCACTCATAGGTTTTATATTTTAATGTTCGGATGAAACACGCATGCTTCCTAATCATAGCTGTGAATAAAGGTAAGCTGCACACTCGTTTCATATGATTTTATTGTTTTTAATTATTGTTGCTATTGAATTTATTTTTGATTGCTGTCTTTCAGCTCGGTATCATCTTCAAAAAATGAAAAGATACCCTGCGTTATTTTTTCGGTAAACGATTTACGTTTATTCTTTATTTTTTTAGGAGGTTCCGACTCGACGGCTTCTTGGCTTTTTAATCTATGTTCATGAGCAAGGATGAGGGTTCCGATGATTTGTGCGTAGGCTAAATCATCATACTCCTCAGGCGTATCGTCGCTCAGCCAGCCCGAATGATCGCCAATGCGTACCGGAAGACCGGTTTTCATTTCTAAATATTCCTTGATGTTTGTCAATTTGGCAGCTCCACCTGAAATGATGATGCCGTTCGGTAATGCATGTTGATAGACTTGCAGTTGTTGAAAAATTGGATTGAAAATCTCATCCAAGCGCGATTCTATAATCATGGCAAGGAAAGACTTAGCCACAACCAAGGGTTCTTCATTGGGATTCTTTGTCGGTATGCGGATATGCACTTCATTTTCAACAAAAGACTGAGAAGCAGTTCCCTGCAAGTGTTTTAGTTTTTCTGCATGGGCTTGTGAGATGCCGATTTCTTCAATATCCTTGGTGATATTTCCTCCTCCGAAAGGTACCACCAACAAGTATTGAAGTAGCTCGTGACGATAAATGGAGAGGGTGGTGTAAGTATCTCCCATATGGATAATCGCACAGCCGTTTTCCCTGTCCTCGACTTCTGCTACTGCATAAGACAATGCTTCTGCTGTCAATGAAATATAATCTACCGAGCAATTGTAAATCCGTTCCATACACTTCTGCAATTGCAGCTTCATCAACTCGCTTCCTACCACCAAATGGTAATGTCCTACAATATTATAAGCCCTGTGTCCTTCAGGATTTTCCGTCTCTTTACCATCCAATTCGTAGTTCACAGGAATGGTATCGTAAACCAACATATTATTGGATTGATAAGATTTTTCACATTCCAATGCCATGTCATCAATGATATCATCGGTAATCTCTTTGGATTTATTCAATTTCCTGCTGACGGAAGCATGTACGATCTTCATGCTTTTACCGCCGACGGCAGTCGCTATTTGGGTAATAGGCTCATGAAATCCGGCACTGTTTTGTAATTGCTTGAGTAAGGAAGTTACGTTGAAGGCAGTGCCCGAGGGTTGTCCGATTATGCCGTGTTTAATTTCATCTGCCATGCGGTGTTCGGACGACAACACCCGGATGCTTCCATCCTCCAAAATCCGGGCAGCAATTGCCCTGACTCCGGTAGCAGCAAAGTCAAACGCAACCAACCTGTTTATATCATCTTTTCCCTTCATATTAAAAACTATTAATCTAACGCTTAATCGCTACTATTTGATTCTCAAATCTCAAATCAAGCTTTTTGTATCTATTCCATCCCGCTGCCTTAAAGCCCTGATCATAGAGCAAATATACACGATTGAGTTTGTCTGCATACCCATCCAATCCACCTAAGAAGATGGTTGTGTTACCCACACGCGGCACCAATTCAACTGTCTTGTCAGTATGCACATGGATTTGAGCAATTTGTGCATTCCAGAATTCATGTTTTTCCAAGAAGTCGATGAATTGAAACAGCTCATTTTTCGCCATGGATTTGGTAACCCTTCCGGTGACAACCGGTACATAAGCGGCAGCATGCAAAGGTACGGGAAATATTGCTTTTTCTTCATCTACATAATAATTTTCGTTATTGCTGACCAAAAACTTGGGTGTTCTTAATTGGATTTTCAAATAAGCTTTACCGGAAGGAGTGTGGTAGCAAATCGCTTCTTTTACCAACGGACTTGCTTCGAGCAAGAGTTCTATGTCGTCTAACTGTAGTTGCTCAATTGACTGTCCGATAGGATGTAATGCATGCTGATTCAACATGTCGTGTACCTCATCAATTTTAAGCAGCGGTACTTTTCCGTTAATGTTGATGATCAAATCCTTGCATTTCGTTTCCGCATCATTTCCTGAAAAGCGAAGCAACGCAAAAATAAGATAGGCCAACACCGCCAATATGCTTGTCGTTATCAGTATAAATTGTAGGATGGATTTCTTGTCAGCCACTTCAATTTTAATTTTTCTTCACTTTTATTTTCGACCTCAGCGTATCTTTGATAGCCGGAACGAGTGCCTCTATATCACCTGCCCCGAAACTGACCACCAACTCCAAATCATCTCTTTGTTCCAAAAAAGATATTAATTTAGCTTTCGGACAATATTGTTTTTTGTCTAAAGTCATCTTGTTCAAAATCAAATTCGGATTAACGCCGGCAATGGGTAATTCCCGCGCAGGATAAATATCGATTAAAATCAACTCGTCCAATGTAGAAAGTACCTCTGCAAATTCATCTGCAAAATCCCGTGTACGGGTATAAAGATGCGGTTGAAAAATGCCCGTGAGCTTTTTATCCGGATACATTTCACGGATAGAAACAATGCCTGCTTCAAGTTCATTAGGATGATGCGCATAATCATCAATATAAACTATGGTATCTGATTGAATCAAAATATTGAACCTCCTGTAAACACCGGAAAATGAAGCCAATCCCGCACGCAATTCTTCTGCCTTCACGCCTCCCAACCAAGCCAATGCCATCGCTGCCACGCTGTTTTCCACATTGATTTTTACCGGTACCCCTAATCTCACATCGGCAATCACTTCCGTAGGTGTATGAAAATCAAAATAAATCTCGTGCGGCTTCATTCGGATGCGTTCGGCATGAAAATCACCTCCTTCATCCATGGAATAAGTGTATAACTTAACACCTTGTTGCAATTTAGGTTGAAGATGAAGTCCTTTTTTGATGATCAAAGCTCCGCCCGGTGTGACCAAAGAAGCGAAATGCTCCAAACTTTCTTTGAAGGCTTGCGGCGTTTTGTAAATGTCCAAATGATCGGGATCTGCTGAGGTAATAACTGCCATATAAGGATGCAGGGTATGGAAAGAGCGATCGTACTCATCTGCTTCTACGACCACGAAATTACTTTCTTTCGATACCAACAAATTGGTTTGATAATTATTGGAGATGCCACCGAGGAATGCATTGCAATCGACCTGCGACTGGCGGAACAGGTGGGCAGTGATGGTAGAAGTCGTGGTTTTTCCATGTGTGCCGGCAATGCAGACAGCCTTTTTCAAACGGGTAATTTCGCCCAACAATTCGGCTCTTTTCATGATGCGAAACCCGTGCTGTTTGAAATACAGCAATTGCGGATGATCGTTCGGTACAGCCGGTGTCAGCACCACCAAGGTTTTCCCCGCATCCATAAACTCAGTCGGAATATGTGATTCATTTGCCTCAAAAGAGACTGCTATTCCTTCAGCTATCAATGTACGGGTTAATTGGGTCGGCATCCTGTCGTATCCGGCAACTTCATACCCAAGCATGTTATAGTAGCGCGCTATGGCACTCATGCCGATACCGCCTATTCCTAAGAAATAATATTTTGTAAACTGATGATGCATATATTTATAAATTTCTCGACAAAATATTGCTTATTTCGTGCACAATGCGCACAGCAGAATTTTTTTCCGCTAATTTAATAATATTTTTACTCAAAGCAGCCATTTTTCGTTCGTTCGACAATAACCGTAATGTTTCAGGAATCATTTTCTCGATCGCCTCTCCATCTTTTATCAGGATGGCGGCTTCCTGTTTGACCAACGCCATGGCATTTTTAGTCTGATGATCTTCCGCTACATTGGGCGAAGGCACCAATACAGCGGGCTTCGCCAACAAACACAATTCAGAAATCGAGCTTGCTCCGGCTCTTGAGATGACCACATCTGCTACAGCATACGCGTAATCCATGCGCGAGAGGAAAGCCGTGACAACCATTTTGTCGGTTTGGAATGCTTTCACTGCTTGTTCAGCTTCTTCAATATAGTATTTTCCGGTTTGCCAGATTACCTGTACCCCCGATGCAAGCAAGCTTTCAAGATGGGCAGCCACACTGTGATTGATGGTGCGAGCACCCAAGCTTCCACCCACTATCAATATGGTTTTTTTATCAGGTTCTAAACCGAAAAATGCATAGGCTTTCGGGTCTTTGGGTGCTATATCAAACAAATCTTGTCGCACCGGATTGCCCGTCTTGACAATTTTATCTTTGGGGAAGAAACGCTCCATCTCGTCGTATGCCACACAGATGCAAGCGGCTTTTTTTGCCAACAATTTATTGGTTACGCCGGCATAAGAATTTTGCTCCTGAATCAAGGTAGGAATGCCAAAAGACGAGGCAGCTCGCAAGACGGGTGCACTGGCATACCCGCCGACACCTATGGCTAAGTCGGGTTTGAATGTCCGAATGATTCGCTTGGCTTTTGTCATGCTTTTCGCTAAGTTCCAAAGCACCTTGATATTCCTCCATATGCGTTTCCTGTCGAAGCCGCTCACCGGCAATCCTTCTATGGGGTATCCGGCAGCAGGAACGCGTTCCATTTCCATCCTGTCATTGGCGCCTACAAACAAGATATCCGCATCTGGATAAGTCACTTTCAGCGTATTGGCAATGCTGATGGCAGGGAATATATGTCCGCCCGTCCCCCCTCCGCTGATGATAAATCTGGGCTGTTTGATAGAGGTGTTATTCGTCTTCATCTTCTTCAATAACTATTTCTTCTATAAAATCCTGATTATCTTCTGTTTCATTTTTAATCTGTCGGGTGATGCCTAACATAATCCCAAAATAAATGCTTGTAATCAGGATGGATGTTCCACCGCGACTAATCATCGGCAGGGGTTGTCCTGTAACTGGTATCAAGCTGCTGGAAACTGCCATGTTGATAAATGCCTGTAGTACAAGCAATAACGACAATCCAATCACCAAGATAGCAGGAAAGACAGTTTTGCTCATGGTGGCAATTCTTCCTGCCCTGAAGAGCAAAACCATATAGAGTAGCATGACGAGTATTCCTCCTGCCAATCCCATTTCTTCCACTATGATGGCATAGATAAAGTCAGAATAAGCCTGCGGCAGAAAATCGCGCTGTACGCTGTTCCCCGGAAAAACACCAAATACTCCTCCCCTTGCTATGGCAATCCTGCCGTGTTGAACTTGACGGTTTGCGTCATTGATGACAAACTTATCGACAGCTTCCTTTTCATTGTGATGTCGAGACAGGCGATTGACCCAAGTGTAAGCGCGGTTAAACATCTTCGGCATCATGTGTTGGGGGACAATTTTTACAGCGGCAAAACTTAGTAGAAAAAAGACAGAAAGGGCTGCGACTACCAATGAAAGTTTCTGCCATGCAATTTTTGCGATAAACATCATGATCCAGATTACGCCAAATAGCAAAGCAGCCGTTGAGAAGTTCTCTACCAAGATGAGGGCACAAACGATTATCGAGAGAATCATCATCACTTTAAAGTACTTATCCTCATTTGCCTTGCTGTTTTTGATTCTGGCTATAAAGTCGGCAGCAACAATGATAAGGGATAATTTGCCCAATTCAGAAGGTTGAAATTGAATGCCATATATTTCAAGCCAACGGGAAGCATCATTTGTCACTATACCCATGAATAAAACCAAAGTGAGTGTCACAATGGAGATGCCTAATAATATAAAAGCACCGAAACGTATGTAGCGGGCAGGTATTAAATGAACTAAAAATGCGATGACTGCTCCTCCTATCAAAAATAAAACATGACGTAAAATGGGGGCAGTATGGTTAGCTGCTTTAAAAGCAAGCGTGCTGGAGGCGCTGAACATCTCTATGACGGAAATGAAGCATAAGCCGATAAACACTGCCCACAGCACAGCGTCGCCCTTGAGATATTTTTTTAAAATTGAGTCCATTGTTGTTATGTTTGGAATATTTTGAACCACAAAAGGCACAAAAGAAAATTATTTATCAGTTTACGATTTTACCATTTACCATTTACCATTTACAAATTAC
>CAZOUH010000006.1:0-8733 GCA_964582935.1 uncultured Paludibacter sp. | reverse complement strand
AAATTATTTATCAGTTTACGATTTTACCATTTACCATTTACCATTTACAAATTACAAATTACAAATTACAAAGCACCTATTTTTTATCATCCTGTAATTCATGTCTTTAAATAAGGATCACGAAGTTTCACGAAGTTCTCACGGAGTTACACTAAGTTCTCATATAATCTAACTTCCCTTAACAACTGACAATTAACTATTCATTATTCACTATTCGTTCTTCACTCCTCGTTCTTCGTTCTTCGTTCTTAGTTCTTAGTTTTTCATTCTTTAAAGTTTTCTCACACATTCCTTAAACCGCCTTCCTCTATCTTCATAATTTTCAAACAAGTCGAAACTGGCACAGCAAGGTGAGAGTAAGACCGTATCTCCCTCGTGGGCTGCTTGATAGGCTTGTTGCACCGCCTCTTCCATAGATTGTGTTTCGGCGATTTGTTTGCCGCTACTGTCAAAAGCCTGGTGCAGACGGGTATTGTCAAGTCCTAAGAAAACCAAAGCCCTCACTTTATCTCGTACTAAATCCTCAATCTCTGTATAATCATTGCCTTTGTCCGTACCGCCCAAAATCAGCACAACAGGAGTCTCAACACTTTTCAACGCATACCAGCATGAATTGACATTCGTTGCTTTTGAATCGTTGATAAACCGGATATTGCGCACGGTAGCCACATATTCTAATCTGTGTTCCACCCCTTGGAAATCGAGCAGCGATTGTCTGATGGTCTCTTTCTTCAGATTGAGGGCTGCAGCGGTTAAGCCGGCAGCCATTGAGTTATAGGTGTTGTGGACTCCTTTAATTGTTAATTCCTGAATTGCCATGGTGAATTGTATATGATTGGTGTTGATAATTATTTCTTTATTTTCTGTAAATGCTTGCGTTGTATTCGTTTTGTTCAAAGCAAAAGGATAAGCTGTTGCCCTGATGGTTCTTTTCGTCCATTCTTTTTTAATAACCGGATCATCCTCCCAAAAGACAAATGCATCTTGTTCTGTCTGGTTGCGGATGATTCTGAATTTTGAATTTACATACGCCTGAAAATCAAAATTGTATCTATCTAAATGATCGGGTGTTATATTCAGAAGCACAGCGACATCAGCCTTGAAATCAAACATATAATCGAGTTGAAAACTGCTCAGCTCAACCACATAAAAGGCATGTGGCTCCAAGGCTACCTGCAAAGCCAAGCTGCGACCGATATTACCGGCTAATCCCACATCCAAACCGGCGGTTTTTAAGATGTGAAATATCAAGGAGGTAGTAGTTGTCTTCCCATTGCTTCCGGTGATGCAAATCATTGTCGCATCGGTAAATCTTCCTGCAAATTCTATTTCAGAAATGATAGGGATACCCTTTTCTACCACCTTCAAAACGATAGGAGCTGTATTGGGAATGCCCGGACTGATGATAATTTCATCAGCCTGTAAAATGGTGGTTTCTGTATGTTGATTTTCCTCCCACTGAATATCATATTGCTCAAGCATAGCTTTGTAAGGCGCTTTTATGACTGAGGCATCAGACACAAAAACATCAAAGCCCTGTTTTTTAGCAAGTACAGCCGCACCCGTGCCGCTCTCACCTGCACCTAAAATGACAATATGTGTGTTTTGTTTATTCATTTTTCGTTCTTCATTATTCTAAGGAATCTTCTTCAAAGACAGTTACACGAAGTCTCACAGAGGAAACACGGAGTTACACGAAGTATCTTATAATTTACAATAACTTTTATAATTATCTTTGCTTCAACTATCTACTAAATTATTTCTATCTTCATGAACCCCTTAATTCACTTCGCTCTTCATTATTCATTATTCATTATTCGTTATTAGTCTTTCGTTCTTCGTTCTTCGTTCTTCATTCTTATCTTATCTTCAACGTTATAATCGTCAATGCCGCCAATATCAATCCTACAATCCAAAATCTGATGACTATTTTTGATTCGGGGACCGGGTTTTTGGGGTATTGGATTTTAGCTGCAATGCTGCCATCACCGGGTTTCTGGTAGTGGTGATGCAGCGGTGCCATTTTAAAAATACGCTTGCCTTCTCCATATTTCTTCTTCGAGTATTTAAAATAAGCCACTTGGATGATGACCGATAAATTTTCTACTAAAAAAACACCACACAGTATGGGTATCAATAATTCCTTGCGGATGGCAATAGCGAATACGGCGATGATTCCGCCTATGGTCAGACTGCCGGTATCGCCCATAAACACTTGTGCAGGGAACGAATTATACCAAAGGAACCCGATGGTAGAACCGATAAATGCACCTGCAAACACCAACATCTCGCCCGTTCCGGGAATATACATGATATTCAGATATCCTGCATAATTCACGTTACCAGATACATAAGCCAATACTCCAAGTATCACCCCCATAATAGCTGATGAGCCGGTCGCCAATCCATCTAATCCATCCGTCATATTGGCACCATTGGAGACGGCTGTTACGATAAAAATCACCACCAAGACAAAGAATATCCAGCCGTAGGTCTGCGCTTTATCGCCTGCAAATTTGAAGGCATTCGCATAATCCATGTCGTTGTTTTTAAAAAACGGGATGGTGGACTTTGAAGATTTAATATCTTGCTTGGCATATTCTACATCCTCAACACGGTTGTTATTGCCTTTGATTTCTATGTTTTCGCGTATCACTACGTCCGGACTGAAAATCATGATGAGTCCGACAATTAGTCCCAATCCAATCTGCCCGACAATTTTAAATTTACCTTTCAGCCCCTGTTTGTCTTTTTTGAATACTTTGATGTAGTCATCCAAAAATCCGATGACCCCCAACCAAAGCGTTGTTATCAACATCAGAATGGTATAAATATTTGTCAAATCAGCCATCAACAAAGTTGGAACAACTATAGCTATAATGATGATCACCCCACCCATAGTCGGCGTACCTGTTTTCGACATTTGTCCTTCCAAGCCCAAGTCGCGCACCAATTCCCCAATCTGCTTGCGTTGCAGAAAATCTATGATGCGCCTGCCAAACAAGGTGGACAGCGTGAGTCCCAATATAAAAGCGACGCCGGTGCGGAATGATATATAATTGAACATCCCTGCTCCCGGAAAGTCGTACATTTTATCTAAGTAAGTGAAGAGGTGGTAAAGCATACACTATTTTTTAATCAATAAATATTTTCTTATTTGGTAATTCTTCTAATGCTTGTAAAATAACATTCAGTATAAATTCAATAAAAATTCCTACCCTCGTAGAGCGATTAAAATATACTCTTCCTCACTTCTTCCCTATCATCAAAATGATATTTCACGCCTTGTACGATTTGATAATCTTCGTGTCCTTTTCCCGCCACAAGCACCACGTCGCCGCTTTGAGCCAATGCGCAAGCGGTTTTGATGGCTTCTCTCCGATCGATGATTGACAAGTATTTGTTTTTTTGCGTAGTGTCTAAGCCGTCGATCATATCATCCAAAATACTTTGCGGGTCTTCAAATCTCGGATTGTCGGATGTGAAAACAGCCTTCCAGCTTCCATCTACTGCTTCGCGCGCCATCATGGGACGTTTGCCCTTGTCGCGGTTGCCGCCGCAGCCCACTACGGTTATCAACCTCCCGTTTCCCTGAAGAATTTGATTGATGGTGCTTATGACATTGTTCAGTGCATCCGGCGTATGCGCATAATCGATGATGGCGATAAATCCTGCCGGTGCTGATACAGTTTCAAAACGACCGGAGACCGCTTGCAACATGCTGATGACACGCAAGGCTTCTGTCTCGTCGATACCTAAAAGGACAGCTGTTCCAAAGACCGCAGTCAGATTGGCAGCGTTGAATTTTCCTATAAAGGGCACATTGACTTCTCTTCCGTTCATATCCAGCAGCATGCCCTCAAATCCGTGTTCCAAAATTTTGGTTTTATAGTCTGCCATCCCCCTCATGGAATACGTAAATTTCCGTGTTTTGCTATTTTGCACCATCACCAAACCATTCTTATCATCAACATTGACCAAAGCAAAACTTGCCGGCGACAATTGATCAAAAAAAGCTTTTTTGGCTTTGAGATAATTCTCGAAAGTAACGTGATAATCCATGTGATCACGTGTCAGGTTGGTAAAAATGCCGCCATCAAACTCCAATCCTGCTATGCGTTGCTGTTCTATCGCATGTGAACTTACTTCCATAAAAGCATGCGTACAACCGGCAGCCACCATTTGATGCAGCAAATCGTTCAGAGTCAATGCATCCGGCGTGGTGTGCGTGGCTTCTACGACTTTGTCATCTACATAATTACTTACGGTAGAAAGTAAGCCTGCTTTATAGCCAAGAGTTTTGAACAGCCGATACAAAAGCGTGGCGACCGTTGTTTTTCCATTGGTGCCGGTTACGCCTGTTAAAATCAATTTTTCGGAAGGATGTCCGAACCATGCAGATGCTAACTGTCCCAAAGCTTTTGCACTGTCGGAAACCTGTACGTAAGTTACTTTCTGATACAGTTTTTCCGGTAGCCGCTCGCACACAATGACTGTTGCGCCCGTCTCAATAGCTTTGTCGATATAGTCATGCCCGTCTGCTGCTGTTCCTACGGTTGCAACGAACAGGCATCCGGCTGTGACTTTGCGTGAATCGAATTCGATGCCGCTTATTTCCTTTTCCGGACTTCCTTCTAATCGAAGGACTTCAATATCAATTAATAAATCGCTTAATAACATAGAATCGATTTTCGTATTTTATTCTAAAACTAATTCAATCGTACTGCCTGCCGACAGCTTTGTGCCGGGTGTTATGCTTTGTGCAATGACCTCGCCCAAGCCTTTTAATTTCACTTGCAATCCGAGATTATTCAATAAATAAACAGCATCTTTGGCACCCATTCCGCATACATCAGGAATGATTTTACTTTTGATGGCATGGGTATCTTGACTGAAGACATCTGTTTTATCTTGCTGCATGAGGGTTTGCGCTTCCATTGCTTGCAGCGGAATATCGAGATTTGTCGCTATTGTTTGCAGTGCCGTCAAATTCCCATATTTTACATCAGGAAGATAGGGTTGTTTATGGACTGTGTCAGCTGCCAAATAATCAGGCAGATGATTTGATTTATGGATCATGGTGCGTTCGGCAATGGTTTTAAATGCACTTCCCGCCATCCTTCCTCCCGAAGGTGCTCCATGAGGAGCGGTCAGCACCACGATGGCTGAATACTGCGGATTATCAGCAGGAAAATAGCCGCAAAATGACACATTATGATGGATTTGTCCGGTTCTGTACCCCATTCCGCCTTGTGAAATTTGTGCCGTACCGGTCTTGCCGGCGATACGCACTATATCAGATCTCATGTTTTTCGCCGTTCCGTACTTGCCTTCGATGACACCTGTCATGATTTCCTGTACATCTTTTAAAGTACTTGCTTTACAGATGGATTCTTTAAGCACTTCAGGCTCAAATTGTTTTACGATTTCATCATGCCTTTTGATGGATTTCACAAAGATGGGTTTCATCATTTTACCATTATTGGCAATGGCGTTATAAAGCGTAAGTGTATAAATGGGTGGAATTTTTGTTTCGTAACCAATTGACATCCACGCTAAAGTAGTTTTATACCAGTCTTTCTTGTCTTTTTTAGGATGCTTAATCCAAGGCTTAGCGACCCCTTTCATCTGTATGGGTAAAGAATCGTTCAATTTGAGGTCATACAATTTTTCAATGTACTTTTCCGGACGATTTCCAAAACTTTTTATCACCATTTTTGCGGTGCCGACATTGGAAGAAGCATGAATGATTTCATCCACATGCAAAGTATCATATCCTCCGTTATAATAATTATGATCCTTCAATAAGCGATTGGCGACTTGCAACTTTCCGCCGTCTATATCAAATAGATCTGATTTCTTCACTTTCCCTTCATCCAACACAGCAATTAAAGAGGCAACTTTAAAAGTCGATCCCGGCTCCATTCTGTTGGTTAAAGCATGGTTTACCCCCTCATGATATTCGCCCGTTTTTTCATTGTAATCGAGATTGACCATCGCTTTTATCTCTCCGCTTGCCACTTCCATCACAACGGCGCAAGCAGATTGGGGGGTAAATTCATTTGCCACATCACGCAACGCCTTCTCAGCAATATCCTGAATTTCAACATCAATGGTAGAATAAATATCCAACCCGTCTATGGGTTCCACATCCACTGTTTCTAAATAGCGGTTGGCGACTTTTTGTCGAGTCGAAACACCGGGTGTTCCTAACAATTGCTCGTTAAACGAGCCTTCTATACCGCTTCTTCCCCCCAAGGATTCGTCGGGATACACATCCCCGATAGTACGGGAGGCTAAAGAACCAAAGGGTTTTACCCGGCTCACATATTCGCGATCATACAAACCACTTCGAATTCTTCCTAAGCGAAACAAGGGTAGCTTTCTCAATTCTTTGAGTTGAGAATAAGATATCCGGTGCGGGTAAAGTTGAAAATTTCTTTTTTTATCCTGATAAGCCTTGGTTAATACTCTTTTGTACTGAGCAGGTGTTTTATCACCAAAAAACCGAGAGAGCGACAGGGATAATGAATCTAAATTTTCGTGAAACAATTGACCGGAATTGAGGCGCAGCGACTCAGCCCCCATATCCATAAAAACAGTATAAGTAGGTATCGAGCTGGCAAGCAAACGACCATCCGCAGCATAAATATTACCCCTTTTGGGTTTTACGATGATATCGCTTATTTTCTGCTTGTTGGCAAGCTCCATCCACTGATCCCGTTCAAAATACTGTATTTGAATGATTTTGTATATCACCCCGATAAACAAGAGAGAGATGAAGAAGTAAACCACTCCAAACCTGACGACAATATTTTTACGTTTATCTGTCATATACCTGCTATTGTTGCTCGATGATGATGGGAGGCGTATTGCCGGGTTTTAATTTCATGCCTTTGTTTTCTAATAATCTCAAGATATTCGACTGACGGGTAATCCCCATCAATTCAGCTGATATGGTTAATGATTCATATTTTACATCTTGAATTTCTTTTTTCAGTTCGGCAATTCGCTTGATTTGCTTCTCGCTGGAATACCGGTTGTCAATATAGAAAACACTCAGAACCACTAATAATATTATTAATAGATATTGTTTTCTGATGAATTTTTTAGTCAGGATATTTCCATTCAAAATATCACGAATACTGCTCGATCTGAAGTCGGAGAAGTCTTCGCTATTGCGAATTTTATCGAACATATTTTTGAATCGTGACATTTTAAATAAGGTTTGAATGACTATTTAAAGTCGCTATCCGAAGCTTTGCACTTCTTGCTCTCGGGTTGACTGCTATTTCCTTTTCATCAGGAATTATCACCCTGTTGTTCACTGCTTTTAAGGGTGCTAAAATATTACCGTAGAAGTCTTTTTCCGGCTTGCCTTCAAAGTTTCCGGTACGAATAAAATTCTTTACCAACCTGTCTTCCAATGAATGATAGGTCAGTATGACCAATCGTCCGTCTTTATTTAGCAGATCTACGCTTTGTTTCAGCAGTGCTTTGAGTGCTTCCATTTCCTGATTCACCTCTATGCGCAATGCCTGAAATACTTTCGTTAGCTCTTTTTTCTCTTTTCCTTTTGGAAATAAACTTTGCAACAAATCAGCAAAAGGTAAAATTTTGTCGAATTGCTTGTTATTTCGTTCATTCACGATGGTTCGTGCAATTATCCTTGCATTCTTCAATTCACCATAGAAATAAAACACATCGGCTAACTGTTCTTCTGTGTAAGTATTGAGCACGTCAGCAGCATGTAAGCGCGCTTTGGTATTCATACGCATGTCTAACTTGCCATCAAATCGAAAAGAAAATCCCCGTTCAGGTTCATCAAAATGATGGAAAGAAACACCCAAGTCAGCTAAGATACCATCTACACGGTCTATCCCGTAATAGTTCAGAAAATTTTTAAGGAACTTGAAATTACTGTGAACAGGCAGAAATCGCTCATCTGCGATGGCATTTTGCAATGCAGCTTCATCTTGGTCGAAACCCAACAATCTGCCTTGCCTGTTTAATCGAGAGATAATTTCCTTGGCATGTCCGCCTCCGCCGAAAGTGCAATCCACATAAACGCCCGCAGGCTTGATATTCAGCCCGTCGATAGTCTCAGCGAGAAGTGCAGGAACATGAAAAACGGGTGTTTGCATACCATTCTATTTTTTTGTCATTTTTTCTTTGAGTAAAGCGGCGAAATCGGAAGCTGATAAGCTCGACTCTTCATACTTAGCCTTGCTCCATACCGCAAATCTATCGATCATGCCCACAAAAAGTACTTCTGAATTTTCAATTTCTATAGCCTGTAGATGTCTTTTAGCAATCAGAACGCGCCCTTGATTGTCGATGTCGAGCCATTCGGCTTCCGATACAAACTGCATCAACAACAACTGATCGACTGCATCCCATTCATCGAGCTTAGATTTAAACTCCTCTAATTTAGCATTCCACACAGGAACAGGGTAAATAATCAAGCAATCGTTTTCGGCATCCTTGCGCATGACAACCTGCTCCCTGTCTGTGTCCGGAAGCAGTCGCCTATAGACAGAAGGAATGAAAACCCTGCCTTTTGCGTCAGCCTTCAGCTCGTATTTCCCGATAAATGTGGACATTCATTTCAGTTTTCAATTTGCAAGGGTAAAAGTATAAAAAAATTTTCACATTCCCCACATTTCCCCACAAAATATTTATCAACAAGTTTATAACCGATAATCATGAGGTTTTCAACGCGTTATCAACAGA
>CAZOUH010000005.1:3267-20972 GCA_964582935.1 uncultured Paludibacter sp. | reverse complement strand
GTGGCTAATACTCAACGATTATAAAAGAAAAAAAATACATATTTTTAATATTTCTGCAAACTCAATATCAGAAAATGATATAAAAACAAGAATAGTAAAAGGTGAATATAAAATTGATTTGCAAATCGAATACAATGATGATTCTTTCCAAGATAATAGAAGTCTAATACAGTTTAAAAGGTGGTTTGTGAAGACAATTGCTTATTGATATAAGAAAGAGCAGCCTTAGCCGCCAGCATCTTCCACTACCAGGAAATCAGTATTCCGGAATTGAAGGAATATTTGAGGGGTAAGGGAGAGTGTGTTGTGCAGAAAAAAATGTTATTCAAGAAACAAACATAAGTTCCCATTTGTTTATTCCAAAAGAATGTGATAACTTTGTAGTTACAATTTAACAGTACAATTATGGAAGTGTCAATTATTCAAATCGGGAATTCAAAAGGATTACGATTAAGTAAAACCTTATTGGAAAAATATCAAATAAAGGATAAAGTACAATTAGTCCTTGAAAAAAATCATATCGTAATAAAGCCGCTTGCAGAGCCTCGAAAAGGCTGGGATTTACAGTTTGAAAAAATGCATAAAGCCGGCGACGACCAGCTACTGATAGGCGATATTTTTGAAGATGAAGATATGGAGGACTGGCAATGAATCAATACGATATCGTATTAGTCAATTTAGATCCAACAGTTGGAAGTGAGATTCAAAAGACTCGTCCTTGCGTTATTGTGTCACCCGATGAAATAAACCATAATTTACAAGCAATTGTGGTTTGTCCCATGACTACATCGACTCGCAAATATCCGACAAGAGTTGCGGTGATACATCATGGAAAATCAGGTCATGTAGCTATTGATCAAATCAGAACAATTGATAAAAGAAGGATAATCAAAATTCTCGGAACATTAAGTAAGAAAGAAATTGAAGAGGTGAAATCTATCATCAAAGAAACATTTGTTGATTGATTGAAAGAGAAGAATCCAAAGAAACAACCTGTTCATGCGAAGGCTCATTCATTCCCGTCCATAAAAAGTTTAAAAACGTAATTTGTCCAAATTGTCAAAGCAAAAAAATTGACTTGGGAGATCAGGAGTTGTTATGGGATTGAGCGAGAAAGAAAATCATCAATATCCAAACATTAGGGTGCAATTTTAACAGCAATAATTAGTAATCTAAATTTTGCCAATACAAAAATGTTCATTAAACGATGCAACGTTCAGCACATGATATAAGGAATTCCAATCAAACAGCTTAAGTAGCCTTTGTCATAAGTTTTATCACCACTCTTTAGGGTGCCCCCACCCTCAAGAATCACGCAGCTGTGATTTGATGCCGGCTTTTAATCGGGTCTGGAAGCCTCTGAGAGCAGCATATACAATCAAAGCGATGCCCATTCCGAGCATCATTCCGCCAAGGATATCTAAAGGATAATGCACACCAAGGTAGATGCGCGAATATACCACAACGAAAGCCCAGGCGAAAATGCTCCAAGTATAGATTTTTTGTTTCAAGATGAATGAACTCAATAATGCAAAACCAAATACATTGGATGCGTGTCCCGATACAAAACTAAATCCCCTACTCATATAGCCTCTCACATGATGTACCATGCCGGCTAATTCCGGTTCGCGGGAAGGTCTGACCCTTTCAACAGTCAGCTTGACGAGATTGGTCAGTTGATCGGTCAATACCACGCAAAGGATGATGGAAAGGATGATCCAGATGGATTCCATTTTCCATTTTTTGACGATAAAAGCCACGACACCGGCATACAGAGGTACCCATATCCAGACTTTGCTGATGTAATACATCACCGGATCCAAGAATGGCGTGTGTAAACCATTCAGAAAAAGGAATACCTCGGTATCCAATGACAACAACCAATTTAAAAAATTCATATTTTCTCTACGTGTTTTATCTCAATCCAGCCAATACTTCCGTTGGCTAACTTGATCTCATACCATTCTCCTAATTCACTTTCTACCTTCACCTTAGTGCCTTCATGCAATTGAAATAATTCAGTTCCACTTTGATCGGGAGAGCCTTTCACCACTACTGCTCCTGTCATGATAACACCTTCATCGTGATTCAATAAATGATTCAGCTGAATTCTCGCAAACACAATCGACAAGGCGCTGACTAAGAAGAACACAAAGCCTATGTAAAAGAAACTCTTACGCATCAATTTGTTCCGTCCGAAAATAAAAATCAGTAAAGCCGGCAAGGCGAGTATAAAAAAGACAGCTGCGATGATATACCACGTGTTGGTTGTATAAAATTTTATGACGGCATCAAGCCATCTTTTCAGAAAAAATGTATCGGACAAGGCTATATTATCCACTACCTGCCGATTGGCAAATTCAAGATTGAATTTCGCATCTGCAAATCCGGGCGACAAACGCAAGGCTCTTTCATAATTCACAATGGATTTGCCCAATTCGTTTAATCTAAAATAAGCATTGCCTAAATTATAATAAAGTTCGGGAGATACCCCTTGTGTATCTAAAATTTCCTCGTACATGGCTGCAGCTTCAAGGTATTGCTTTTCGGCATACAGATGATTGGCTTCCTCAACAGAGATGGTCTCCGCATGAAGCGTCGTTATCATAAAAAGTGAAACAATACAAGCAAGAAATATAGAGGGTTTCATAAATACCTTTGATTTTAACGTTTGATTAATTCTTCTAAACCACTGATGACATCAATGGTTTCTTCATACAGATTGCCCATTTCCTGCTGACCGGAGTTGGGTGCAAATCGTGCAAACTCACAGGTATGAAGGACTTCCTTCAAGCGGTCAATCAAAGATTCGTCAATCTGCTTACTGATTAACGCATCAGTAATATTATCCTTATTGATAGCAGCCATCGGTATGGTCAACTTGTCACTCAGATAAGTCCATACTGCCTTCATCACCTCTTCATAAAACTTCTCTTTGTGACCCTGCTGCAATAATTTCTGCGCTAATTTCAATCGCTTACGGGCAATCCGATTGGCTTTCCTGTTTTTCACCAAATTCATATCGGCATTGTCTTTCAATTGTTTCCTGAACACAAAGTACAAAGCCGCTGCTATGCATAAAGGAATGATAAACAACAACCAATGCTTGAAAGATTGAAAGAAATAGATGGTCTCTTTTCTTACATCCACCTTGGTGGTGTTGATATACCGAATGTCCGTACCAATTTGTTTGACATCTTCCTTAGAAGAATACTGGCTGACCATCGGGGTGTCATCCACCGTTCCATCGCTTTTCAACACCTGAATCTTATAGACAGGCGTTCTCATGGTTTTATACACATGATCTTTCGGATCGAAATAGGATATCTCTGTCGAAGGAATTTCAAAAGATCCGGAATGGCGGGGTATAAACATATATTCCACAGACTTATTGCCGGTTAAGCCTGCGGCTGATGTCTTGAAATTATTGATTACTTTCGGGTCATACACATCAAAGGAATCGGGAAATTTGAAGTCCGGATTTCTCAATAATTTCATGTTGCCACTGCCTGCTACATTGACTTTCAAAGTGATTGCCTCATTTGTTTTCACTTCTTTGGTGGAGATGGAAGAGGTCGTGCTGAACTGTCCAACCACGCCATAAAAAGAAGTCGGTTTACCTTGTGGTAATTCTTTGACTTGCAATTTAGTCGGTCGCACTTCAACGGCATGTGGCACATTGCTATAAGAATCGAAAAAATCATCAAAGATACTTCTAATCTGTCTTCGGCTCTGCACCCGAATAATGGCTTCAAATTCAGCTTTATCTATAATAATCTCTCCGGAAGTTTGAGGATACAGCATGACTTCATACAAAACGGCAGTCAGGAAGTTGCGCCCGTTATAATTCTCGTAAGCAAGCTGTGTATTGCCCGTTCGTTCAAATTCTTGTTTCAAAAAACCTTTGAAATCGGGCATGCTTTTGTTATTAAACTGCACCACATCGTAGGTGGTGTACAGTTTATAAGTCAGTTTAACCGCCTCTTGTTCGTACACAGAAGATTTCGATAAGATAGGTCTGATAAACAGATTTTCGGAACTGATTGAAGCGGATGTCCCGGAAGCAGCTGCAGAAGAAGAAGTAGCAGCAGCACTGTCATCTTCAGGAAGCACTTTGATACTCAATCCATTGGAAGTCACTTTCTTCCCTCCTGAAGTGATGGTGGCGGAAGGAATGGTGAATGTGCCCGTAGCTTGCGCTTGAAGGGTGTAAGTATAAGTAATGTTGACTGATGAAGTCAAATTACCGTTGATGATTTGGGTGCTGTGGCTTTCCGATTTGAAAGGACCGGCAAGTATGTCAAAATTGGTGATGGCAGGTGCTTTAAAATCAGTTACTTTGGCATTGGCAGTAAAAGTAATTTGAAAAGGTTTGCCCATGATGACGCTGGGCGGTGCTGATGCCGTAAGCTTGACATCATCATTTGCTGCCACCGTCTTCACCATCATGAGTAAAACTGCCAACGAAAATATTTTATAACTGATACTCCTCATTTTTGCAGGTTTAAAACCAAATATTACCAATTCTTTTCGACAGATCTCTTAGAACCTCGTGGAAGTTTTTTAGCTTTTTCCATCGTTTCATCTTCATCTTGCATCAAGGCTTCCAACAACTGCTCTGCCTTCTCTTTGGGTATTGCTTCAGTAGGCTGATCTTCTTGTTGTTGCTGAGCATCATCCTTTTCTTGTTTTTTTTCTTGTTCTTCAGATTGAGGCTGTTCTTGCTGCTGATTCTGTTGATCTTGTTGATTCTGATTGTCTTGATTCCTCAACAGATGCTGCGCCAACGCTAAATTATAACGGGTCTCATCATCCCCGGGGTTTATCTTCAATGCTTTTTTGAATGCTTCAATACTTTCCGGTATCTTTTGCTGCATCAGCAATGCATTTCCTGTATTGTGTAAAGCCGATGCCAATTTCTTTTTGGAAATCTGTTCGTTAGGCAATACTTTCTGATATTGTTCCAATGCCTCCGGATATTTTTCTTGTTTGAATAAGCTGTTGCCTAAATTATAGGTTGCCTCCGGTGATTTGGAATTTTTCTGCAATCCTTTCCGATAAGATATCTCAGCCTCAGTATATTTTTCGGATTTATATTGCTTATTCCCTTTGCTGATATCGGAAAACTCTTCCTGCGCCATCATCATGGGAGGGCACAGCAAAATTACAAATAATAATATAGTTTTTAAATCGCTCATGCCGTAAATTAAAGTTTATCCTTTAAATCAAAAATATTCATCCTACTGAATCTTTTGTTAATTCTTTCAAACATCAGCATTTCAACCAATAAAAGAATAAGCGCAAGGATGGCAAAAGATTGAAACTGCTCGTTGAAATTAGAATATAGCGTGGTGGATATTTCTGTTTTTGCAAGCTGATCCAATTCTTTGGCAATGGTCTTCATCGCCGCATTGGTATTATCAGCTCTTACATACACCCCTCGACCCGCATTGGCAATATCGGCACACATCTGTTCATTCAACTTCGACACCACCACATTGTCATTTTTGTCTTTGAGAAAACTCATGGTGCCTTCAACCGGTATGGGTGCCCCTTCAGGTTTTCCAATACCGATGACATGCACCGCAATCCCTTTGTCTTTGGCTAACTTCGCTGCTTCTACAGCATTATCCTCATGATTTTCACCATCTGTAATCAAGATGATTGCCTTAGAGGTCGTGCTTTTGGGATCAAAAGATTTCACTGTCAGCTCAATCGCAGAACCTATGGCAGTACCTTGACGAGCAATCAGCTTGGGTGTGATGCTGTTCAGGAACATTTTAGCCGACACATAATCTACCGTAATGGGCAACTGTGTGAAGGCTTCTCCTGCAAATACCACCAAGCCTACTTTATCATTATCCATATTGTCAATCAGCTGCGATAAGATCAGTTTCGCTTTCTCCAAGCGATTAGGAATCACATCTTCTGCCATCATCGAATTGGAGATATCCAACGCCACCATCACCTCTATGCCTTTGCGCTTCACATCTTCGGTTTTGGTTCCAAATTGCGGACGTGACAACACAACAATCAGCAACACCAAGGCTGTCATCTGCAATACAAATTTGACAACTGGTCGGCTGTCCGAGACATTGGGCATCAATGATTTCAGCAAGTCAGGATTTCCAAATTCGCTGATATTACGCCGCTTTTGTATCCTGTAAAATACAAAAATAAGCGTCAATGCCGGTATCACCAACAATAAAAACAAATATCCCGGGTCTGCAAATCTAAACATCTTTTGTTATTTTAATAAAGCCCCCTAAATCCCCCAAGGGGGACTTTTCGTTTGTGCAATTGATTGTCTTTTGCACGCTGTCATAGCCCCCTTCAGGGGGTTGGGGGTTGTATCTTAATTCTACCCCTAAATCCCCCAAGGGGGACTTTTTGTTTGTGCAATTGATTGTCTTTTGCACGCTATCATAGCCCCCTTCAGGGGGTTGGGGGTTGACGTTATTCGTTATTTAAGGAATTTTCCTCAAATACAAATACCGAAGCAACACCTCTGCCAAGATCAACAGAAAAGCAGCCAACGCAAAAATGGCGAACTCTTCATATTTCTTGTTGAATTCCTTGACACTGATGCGGGTTTTTTCCATCTTATCAATCTCCTGATAAATGCTGCGTAACTTTTCATTGTTTGTTGCCCTGAAGTATTTGCCACCGGTCATGGCAGCAATTTCCTGCAAGGGCTTTTCTTCAAACGCCGATTCAATCTGCTGGTACTGCTTGCCCATCGGTGTTTGAATGGGGATATTGACTTTTCCGTACGAACCAACTCCAATGGTATAAACCCGTATGCCAAAAGTCTGCGCCAACTCACCGGCAGTGACGGGAGCAATATCGCCCCTGTTGTTATCACCATCAGTCAGTAAAATCACTACTTTCGATTTTGCTTGGCTGTCGCGCAAGCGATTGACTGCATTTGCAAGTCCTAAACCAATGGCAGTTCCATCTTCAATCAATCCATATTCAATGCTGTTGAAAAGATTGACCAACACAGCATGATCTGAAGTCAGCGGACATTGCGTAAAGCTTTTACCTGCAAATAAGACCAAACCAATATTGTCATTGGGTCGTGCCAAAATAAATTCATTGGCAACCGATTTAGATGCTTCCAAACGGTTGGGACGAAAATCTTCGGCAAGCATAGACCCGGAGATATCTAAAGCTATGATGATGTCAATACCTTCCACATTTTCCGTTCGCCAGGAGTTGGTGGCTTGCGGACGAGCAATGGCGATAATCAGTAATACCGCAGCCAACACCCTCAATGCAAATGGCAGATGCATCAGTTTTATCCTCAAACTTTGAGGATAAGAAGCCAAATTCCGGTGCGATGAAATTTGTAAACTTGCATCTGACTTATACAATTCTTTGATGTACCAATAAATCAAAGGCACTAAAATCAGCAGCAGCAACAAATATTTCGGATTATGAAATGTCATGCTCTTCTACCTCCTCTTCAGTTTTAATATTGGTTTCGTTTACAAACATAAAAGCGTTGTTCAGACTAAGTTCATGTTCATCAGGACCCACATTCCATTTGGCAAATTTAATCAGATCTGCTAATTGCAAAATCTGTTGCAGGTTATAATAGACATCTTTATTCTCTGTTTTCAAAAAATTCAAATAAGCTAAAATCTCAGCCGAAGTCATCTCCGGTGCCGGTATCAAAAACAGTCCTTCAATATACCCACGCAATACATCTGTCAGCTGCGAGTGATACTCTTTATGTCGGTTTTGCTGCCACAATTTCTCCTGTTTGATTTTATTCAATTGGTCGATTGCCAAATCATAAGGCGGTATCTTATTTTCAACAAGCTCCTGTACAGCAACAGATTTCCTTTTTGAAAGGCGGATAATCAGATAAACAATGGCTGCCAGCAAGATAAGGATTCCAACATAAGGCGCTGACTTCTTGATAAAATACCACAGGCTGAATCGGGGTTTAAAAACATCTTTGATATCGGCAATCTGTATTTGTGTGGTATCTATGACAAAGGGTTGGATGACTTTGAGCGAAAGTTCCGGCGACCAAACCGTATCTTCTCCCGAAACAAAAGGGAAAGGAGGTACCAATAATAGAGTATCTTCAAAGGCAGTCACCACATACGACTGCTTGATCTGTAAATACCCATCCGCAGCCTTCAACGTATCATTGCCAAATCTGTCCACGATTTCCAATCCGGGTGTAATCACTTCAGAGAAAATCGGTGTTTGCACATGCTGATCCGGCTGTTGCGTGAATTCATAACTGAGTTTTGTTTGCTGACCAATCCAAATTTGAATTGAATCCATTTTTGCATCGACCGTCACCTGCTGTCCCGTAAGATCAAACTGAAACAGTGCAAGAAACAAAATAAAACAAATAAACCCTCTTCTCATCTTCAAATATACATAAGCTGTTTTATGGATAATTCTCTTGTATCAAGACCTCATTTTAAAGAGTTTGATCAAAGTTTTCACATAATCTTCCGAAGTACTCATTGAAACAGAATCGACTCCCGATTTGGTGAATGTCTTTTGTAATTCTAACTGACCCTGCGCCCAAGCATGTTTGTAGCTTGCCCTCAATCTTTTATCAGAAGTATCCACCCAAATACGCTGATCAGTTTCGGAATCTTTTAATTTAATCAGACCCACATTGGGAATTTCTGTTTCTCTGATATCATATACCTGCAAAGCCACCACATCATGTTTTTTATTGGCAATGGTAAGCTCTTGCTCGAAATTATGATCAATAAAGTCTGAAATGATAAAGGCAGTGGATCTTTTTTTAATAGCATTGGTAAAATAACGCAATGCCTCAGCTACATTGGTCTGTTTACTTTCAGGCTTGAAATCAATCATTTCCCGAATGATGTGCAACACATGTTTGCGCCCCTTTTTGGGTGGTATAAATTTCTCTATCTTATCAGAGAAAAAGATCACCCCTACTTTATCATTGTTGTGAATGGTGGAGAAAGCAAGCACAGCAGCCACTTCAGTAAAGATATCCATTTTATACTGAGACACCGTACCAAAAACACGACTCCCCGACACATCAATCAGCAGCATCACCGTCAGCTCCCTTTCTTCCTCAAATACTTTGACATAAGGATGCGCAAAACGGGCAGTCACGTTCCAATCAATGGATCGCACATCATCACCGTACTGATACTCACGAACTTCCGAAAAGGTCATGCCTCTTCCTTTAAAAGCTGAATGATATTCACCGGCAAAAATGTGGTTGGAAAGACCGCGTGTTTTGATTTCAATCTTTCTTACTTTCTTTATGATGTCATTAGTTACCATCTACTTAGGGAACTTCTACAGAATTCAAAATTTCAGTAATGATTTCATCAGAACTCATGCTATTGGCTTCCGCTTCATAACTCAATCCGATGCGATGACGCAACACATCATAACATACGGCACGTACATCTTCGGGAATCACATATCCACGGCGTTTGATAAAGGCGTAAGCCCTTGCTGCCAAAGCCAAATTGATGGATGCACGGGGGGAAGCGCCGAAGGCAATCATGTCTTTGAGTGAGGTCAGTCCGTAATCATCCGGGAAACGAGTAGCAAAAACGATATCGATGATGTACTTTTCAATTTTCTCGTCGATATACACTTGGCGAACCACATCGCGCGCTTCCATAATTTCTTTTGGAGAAAGGATGGGATCTACCTTGGGTTTGTCTTTTTTCAGGTTCTGACGGATGATGAGTTTCTCTTCTTCTTTCTTGGGATAGTTAATCACCACCTTCAACATGAAACGGTCTACCTGCGCTTCAGGCAAAGGATAGGTTCCTTCTTGTTCAATGGGGTTTTGGGTAGCCATCACCAAAAATGGCTCAGGCAATGGGTAGGTCTCGTCACCAATGGTAACCTGACGTTCCTGCATCGCCTCAAGCAAAGCACTCTGTACCTTCGCGGGAGCACGGTTGATCTCATCAGCTAAAATCAAATTGGCGAAAATGGGACCCTTACGAATGTTAAACTCTTCTTTGAGCTGACTGTAAATCATAGTCCCAATCAGGTCAGCCGGCAACAGGTCGGGCGTAAACTGCACCCTGCTGAAATCACCTTTAATCAGATCCGAGAGGGTCTTGATAGCCAATGTCTTCGCTAAACCGGGAACACCTTCCAATAAGATATGACCATCTGAAAGCAAGCCAATCAATAAAGATTCAACCAAATGACGTTGACCCACAATGACCTTATCCATTCCCATCATCAGGGAATCCACAAAATAACTTTGCTTCTCAATTTTTTCGTTCAATTCGCGAATATCGACAGTATGTTCCATACGTTTTAATTAAAATAATTTTCTTCAAAAAGTGGAACAAATGTACGATAAAATAATATCTTAAACTCCTGGTTTAATAACTATTAACGCGTATTTACATTATTAAGTAATGGATATTCAGCAAGCAAAATCAGCTATTTGTCGGTCTTCACTTCAGCGTTTTTCTATCCACTTGCGTGCATTCACAAATGCTTCTACCCAAGGGGTAATCTGGTCGCTTTTTCTTCTATCTGTCGGATAATGTGCCCACTGCCATGGGAATAGTCCGCGTTCGATATGAATCATAGCTGCCAAATGGCGTCCGTCTGCCGAACAAATTCCTGCTACAGCATCTTCTGAACCATTGGGATTAGCGGGATAGTCTGCGTATGCATATTGAGCAACAACTTGCCAAGCATCACCCGTTGCCGGAAACTCAAATTTCCCTTGATCATGAGATATCCAAGCTCCTAATTGACTGTTTGACAAGCTTCCTAACATGACTGATTGGTTTTCAGGAATGGTAACGCCCACGAAGGCTGATTCAAATTTACCGGAATCGTTCGGAGTAATTTGAGGCGTAGCACCATGAACGGGAGTAATCAAACCAAGTTCCAGCATCAAGCTACAACCGTCTCCCACACCAAAGCTCAATGTGTCAGCTCTTTTGTAAAAGTTATCCAATGCACTTTTAGCTTTTTCATTATATAAAAATCTTCCTGCCCATCCTTTGGCAGAACCGAACACATGGGCATTGGAAGATCCGCCGCTAAACACAAGCATCTGCACATCTTCAAGGGTTTCTCGTCCTGACACTAAATCTGTCATGTGCACGTCTTTCACTTCAAAACCGGCTAAATATAGCGCATAGGCTAATTCTCGCTCCCCACTCGCTCCCTTCTCGCGGATGACGGCAGCTTTTACAGCTGTTGATTGAGGCTCAACGCTTAAACCGAATTGGGAGAAAGCACCTTGAAAATCATCTTTGAAATTAAAGCTAAGGACTTGGTTCTTATAATTTTGATATCGCATCCAAGCGTGTTTTTCGCCGCTTTGTTTTTTGTCCAACAAATAGGAAGAGCGGTACCACAAATCTCTCAGTGCATCAATGGAAAAGCTGTAAGCCTGCTTTTTCTTGTTGATGTCTATCCTTCTCTCAGCAATGGGTTCAGCCAGTTTGGCAAAGCCGATACCGTGGCTACTCAGGATTTTTTCAACTGCTTTCTTGTCTTTCACCTGAATCAACACACCCGGGTTTTCAGCGAAAAGATTGACCGTCAAAGATTTTTCTTTCAATTCATCCAAACAAACTGAAAGTCCGCCTTGCGTATTGGCAAAGCACATCTCTAACAAAGCGGTAAACATACCTCCTTCGGAGATATCATGACCGGCAAGCACCAATTCTTTAGAAACCAATTCCTGCACGGCTTCAAAAGCAGCTTTTAAGTATTCGGGGTCTTTGACAGTCGGCACTTCATGTCCGATTTGATTCATCGTTTGTGCTAATACCGAACCACCAAGTTTCTGTGTATCAAAAGAAAAATCAATATAATAAATAGAAGTTTCCGGATCATTCACCAATACGGGACTCACCGTTTTCTGCACATCCGACACTTCAGCAACAGCCGTGATTATCACTGTCCCGGGAGAATAAACTTTATCGTCGCCATACTTTTGCGTCATGGAAAGCGAGTCTTTTCCTGTCGGGATGTTGATTGCTAAAGCACGTGCAAACTGACTGCAAGATTCAACCGCTTGATACAAACGTGCATCTTCACCGGGATTTTTGCAGGGCCACATCCAGTTGGCACTAAGCGAAACTGATTGAATGCCATATTTCAAGGGCGTCCAAACGATATTGGTCAAGGCTTCGGCAATAGCCAATACCGAACCTGCTTCTGCATCAATGATGGCTGCGATGGGAGCATGACCGATAGCGGTTGCCACACCAACTTTTCCACGATAATCAAGTGCCACAACGCCCAAGTCGCTCAAAGGTAACTGTATTTCTCCCAAGCATTGTTGACGGGCAACTTTACCGGTAACCGAACGATCGACTTTGTTAGTCAGCCAGTCTTTGCAAGCCACCGACTCCAATTGCAATACGTTTTCAATATAAGTCTGCAATTGATCATCGCTGTATGCAACCGGCGCAAACTGCTCCTCAATGGTTTGATCGGTCATCACGGTTTTAGGTGATTTACCAAACATGTGTTCCAACTGCAAATCGATGGGTTTCTGACCATCAGCCTGTTCAAAAGAAAAATGCATATCACCGGTCGTCTCCCCTACCACATACATAGGTGCTTGTTCGCGATCGGCAATTTTTTGTAGCCAATCCAAATCTTCCGGTTTCATCAATAAGCCCATGCGTTCCTGGCTCTCATTACCGATGATTTCTTTGGCACTTAAAGAAGGATCTCCGATGGGCAATTTCGACATATCAATCTTACCACCGGTGGTTTCGACCAATTCCGACAAGCAGTTGAGATGACCGCCTGCGCCATGGTCGTGGATGGAAACTACCGGATTATTATCTGATTCAGCTAAGGTACGAATCACATTGGCAACTCTTTTTTGAAGTTCAGCATTAGAACGCTGTATAGCATTCAGTTCCACTTCATTATCAAAATGACCGGTATCTACGGAAGAACCGGCGCCACCGCCCATACCGATGCGGTAATTATCACCACCAAGCACTACTACCCGGTCGCCGACTTCAGGCTTGCCTTTTAACGCATCTCTGCTATTGGCAAAGCCGATTCCGCCTGCCATCATAATCACTTTATCAAAGCCGTATTGCTTGTTGTTTTCCTCATGTTCAAATGTCACCAACGAACCACAAATCAAAGGCTGACCGTGTTTGTTGCCATAATCGGAAGCTCCGTTGGAGGCTTTAATCAAAATCTGTTCGGGAGTTTGATACAGCCATTTTCTGGGTTTGATGGCTGCTTCCCAAGGTTTTTGAATATTGGTTTTAAAATACGGATCGGCAATCAGTGAACTACGGGTATAAGAGGTCATATACACAGAAATGCCGGCTAAAGGCAGGGATGCTTTGCCACCGCCCATGCGATCGCGTATCTCTCCGCCGCTGCCGGTGGCACCTCCGTTAAAAGGCTCTACCGTTGTGGGGAAATTATGTGTTTCGGCTTTGAGCGACAAAACAGATTCTATCTCTTTGGTTGCATATACATCCGGTTTATCACCTGTTTTAGGCGCAAACTGCTCAATGGCAGGTCCGGAAATAAAAGCCACATTATCTTTATAAGCAGATACAATTTGATTGGGATTTTCTTCAGAAGTCTGACGTATCAATTTGAAAAGAGAAACCGGCTTTTCTTCTCCGTCTATCACAAACTGACCGTTGAATATCTTGTGGCGACAATGTTCGGAGTTGACTTGCGAAAAGCCGAACACCTCAGAATCAGACAGTTTCCGTCCGACCGTTGCACTGACCTCATTCAGGTATTCCACTTCATCTTCGCTCAACGCCAAGCCTTCCTGTTCATTGTAAGCAGCAATGTCATCAATGTAAATGATGGGATCGGGCTGTTTGTCGAATTTAAAAACATCTTGATTCAAACCTTGATGCACGTGCTCCAATAAAGGATCATAACCTTCCTCATCAATTAAAGATTGTGACATGGATAAAGGTGTAAAAATCTCTATCCGCTGAATACCCTGCACACCGATATTGTGTGCGATTTCGGTTGCTGTGCTGCCCCATGGCGTAATCATTTCCCGCGAGAAACCCACAAAGTCAGCTTTAAGTTCTTGTGCGTCAAGCAAACGGGCATCACCAAAAAGCCATTGCAGTTTTTGAATGTCGGCAGCCGACAAAGCATTTACTGACTGTACAGCATAAACCTGTTGCGAAGGAGCTTGAAAAAATTGAATCATATCTTGATAATTTTAAGCTGCAAAGTTAACCATTTTCATTTTTTCTGAAATAGAAAATGAAAAAAATAGTTTCTTCTGAGAAAAATTCTATAGAAACGGTTTTGAGAGAATAATAAAACGAGTGAACAAATCACTTATAATCAATACAATGACTCGATCAATCAAAACAACTATGTGGACTTAAACGATAATTAAAAAATAGCGATGATGGTTGGTTACTTATTAAGATAATACAAACAGACATCAGGTTCTGGTATCATGAACCCAAACAACCTCTTATAAAATCTGCGCTGCGTGATCTTTGGTTTTGATTTGCTTAGGTGCAATGATTTTCTCAATCACTCCTTCTTCGTTGATGATAAAGGTAGTCCGGAACATGCCCATGTATTTTCTTCCGTACATGGATTTTTCGCCCCAAGTACCGAATAGTTCGGATAATGTTTTATCGGCATCGGCAATGAGATTAAAAGGTAAATTGTGTTTGATAATGAAGCCTTGATGCGACTTTTGACTGTCGGCACTCACGCCTATCACTTCATAACCGGCTTGCCTCAAGTCCTCATAATTATCTCTTAAATTACAAGCTTGCGCTGTACATCCCGGCGTATTGTCTTTGGGATAAAAATACAAAACGACTTTTCTCCCGGCGTAATCAGATAATTTGATTGCTTGACCGTCTTGGTTCATTCCCAATATTTCCGGAGCTTTATCTCCAATTTGTAAAGCCATATACCATTCATTTTATGATTAATATTCGTAAAATCGTCGTTCTTTCAATCACTGAAGTTTGATAAAAAAATACTTACAGCAGCAAAGCGCTTATTGAATTTGAGATAAGTCATAAGGCGTTTCTTGATATACAAAATAGTTCAGCCAGTTGGTTATCAGCAAATTGGCATGACTTCTCCACCTGACAACCGGAGCCAATTGAGGATTGTCATCTTGGTAGTAATTTTGGGGGATATCAATGGTCATTCCTTTCGATACATCTCTTTTATATTCACTGTCTAATGTCATGGGAGAATATTCTGAATGTCCGGTAATAAAAAACTCACGACCGTTTCTGCCCATCACCATATACACACCGGCTTCCGTCGATTCTGACAGGATAGTCAGCTCAGGGATTTTCAAAATATCTGCTTTGCGCACTTCCGTGTGCCTGCTGTGTGGCACATAAAACATATCGTCAAAGCCCCTGAAAATAGGATTCTGAGGGTTGTGGAGATTATGTTTGAACACGCCGAACAATTTCTCATCCAGCTTGTATTTGGGTATGCCGTAATAATGGTATAAACCCGCTTGCGCCGCCCAACAGATATAAAGCGTGGAAGTAACATGGCGTCTTGCCCAATTCAATATATCTTTCAATTCCTCCCAATAATCAACAGCTTCGAAAGGCAGCAATTCTACCGGTGCACCTGTAATGATCATGCCGTCATAGTTGCTTTGCTTGATGACATCAAAAGTTTTGTAAAAAGTCATCAAGTGCTCGATGGGCGTATTTTTAGAAGTATGACTTTCCATCTGTAGGAAATCAAGCTCAATTTGCAAAGGGGTGTTGGACAACAAACGGATCAAATCGGTTTCTGTCGTTATCTTAACGGGCATCAGGTTCAATATCAAGATTTTCAAAGGGCGAATATCTTGAGTAGATGCTCGGTCTGAATCCATGACAAATATGTTCTCTTTCCTCAATAAATCAACTGCGGGTAAGGCATCCGGAATATTCACTGGCATATGCGATGTATTTTAAAATTCAACTTGATAACTGTACTTCTTTAATAATGCGCGGAAATCATTCGTTTCCTTGAATGTTTCTAAAAACTCATTGAGCCGTTCTTGCAACAAAGGTGCGTGCGCATTGACACACCACGACAAATCATGATTTAAACTTAAAGGCAGACTGCCATCTACCTGATCGTATTTTGTTTTAAATGCTTCTGTCAGATATTCAGGGCAAATGGTAAATTTGATATCTCCTTGCTGCACCAAATCCATCATATCATCATAACTGCGCTTCTTCATTTCAACTATCACAGGTTCGATGGCTAATTCTTCAGCGAGATCATTCAGTCTTTCTATATAGGGAGAATTTTTAAGGATCCAAATTGTATCTCCATCCAATTCGTACTGCTTGCGTATTTTTGATGTAACAGCTGCTTTTGGCTGCGCCAACATCAATCTCGTGGAAATAATGGGTGTCAGACAAACGACAGCATGTTCGGAATGACTTGTAACAGGCATCAGAGCTACCCATACATCCACTTTTCCTTTTTCAAGTTTACGCAGGTCATCACCCTTCCCCGTAGGACAAGTAATCAAAAGCTCCACATCCAACGAATCCGCAAATCTTTTTATCAACTCGTATTGAAAACCATAAGTTTGCAGGCTGTCGCGCGTGAAACCATGTTCGCCAGGCTCAATCAAAACCGTTAAACGGGCTTCTTCAAGAATCTCTGGTAAATCTCTGATTGTAGCAGACCTGCTCATCCATAGCAAAATTATCAGTAATAAAATGCTTGTAACGAACAATATTGCAATTCTCTTTTGCATACTTTTAAATTATAACAAAACAACCGACAAGATGTTTAATCATAAAAATTCCACGTCAACCCCATCTTAAATGTAGCCGGATTGAGGGGATAATAAGGCATGGAATAATAATTTCCTTTCATAAAAAACTGGTTCACATGATAATACTGCGCAAAGAATCTCGTACGCTTCAAATGTGCATTGACATACACATTCATCATGGGATAATGACCAATTTTTATCTGCTCCTGCGCATAAAACTGTCCCGTTGCCGGCATATAAGAAGGCGCATAATAGGCAGTATGATACCGCATATCCACCCCCATCTGCATACTCAAGACCTTAAACCACAAACCATGATAATATAAATTATGATACAAAACAAGATCGGGCAAAGGTATCACCGATTGATGAGAACTTAATTGATAAACCGCCTGATTTTCTAATGTAAAACTACCTACATGGAAGTCCTGTTGTAAATTTGCCGCCAGTATTTGCACATTGCCATGATATTGTTTCGGCACAGCTTGTTGGTTGAAATACACCGGATTGGTCAAATTCTCCACAGACACATCCAACTTGAAATAAAGTGTAGGAATGGCAAATTTACCGCTTATGTGCGTATTATACAATTTTGAAAAATTATTGGTCCATTTGAAATGATTGGAATCATAGAAATCATAAAACACAGAAGGTTTGACACTTTTAACGAATCCGTATGCCTGTAGATTGATAGTTTGTTTCAGCAGATTAAAACTACTTTTCAGATTGGCATCTAACACCATATCACCAATATTACGCCCTAAAAACGTCAATTCTCCATGCACCTTATAAGTCAGCAGTTCTCCCCGGTTTTTCGACAGCACCCCCCCTACCCTGTTATTCATGTAATTCTTATGGGTGTATAGACTGTCATGCTTCACGCCGTATCTGACTACTTCGTTCTCTACGTAAGCTGTCAAGCCAAATCTCAACCATTTGTTGAATTCTT
>CAZOUH010000005.1:0-3167 GCA_964582935.1 uncultured Paludibacter sp. | reverse complement strand
ACTTCGTTCTCTACGTAAGCTGTCAAGCCAAATCTCAACCATTTGTTGAATTCTTCAGCCATGCTGACAGACAAGGTATTTTTAACACTTAAATAAGCTGCGCTATCATTGGTAAAAGCGAAAGGCAAATATGTGTTTTCGTAAAAATCCTTTTCCACATCAGGCTCATAATATCGCTTGCGCAGATCATCCAATTGAACGGTATGTCCAAACACCGTAACAGGCACATATTCAGACACAATCGAATCAGGCGTAATTTCAATCTGTCTGATTATGCCAATGTTATATTGATGATTATAAAAGATTTGATTGTGTAGATAATTTGCATATCCCTTGATATTCACCGGAATATTATAGGAAGGATACACAATCGGACCATTGATATAAGTCGTATCCGAGATGCCTCCGTTTTCATAATTGCTGAGGTTGTTGCTGCTGACAAAGCCGGTTGCTTTATATTTTAATCCATCATAAGTCCCAAAAGCAGATCCGGTAAACTTTTTCGTACCGAGATTTTGATATTCACCGCGTGCGTAGAGATAATCTAATGTAAATCCGAGGTTTAGTTTTTTATTGGCATTCGCAGAAAAAAGAAACCTTATTTGGTCATCTTTGTAATAATGAGTCCCGCCACTGAGATAATATAGACTTGTATAAGGCTTGGTAGTATTGAAAAAAGTAGCCGATTCAATTTGAGCCATGTAAGGATAATAGGCATCAGCAAAGATAAAATCATGATGCAGGGGTCGGTCAAAATACACTTTAGATTGAATCGGTGAGCCTAAATTACCGCGATATGCATTGGATATGCTGAAGCGATCGATGTGGTTGAAATTTTGGAAATTCAAATGTGTCGTATCCGGTGGGATGGAATCCACAGCTGCGAATTTATCTACAATCTGCCAAGTCTTTACAGATTGAACGACTTTTACAGATGCAGGGTTATTTTCCGACAGTAAAACCGGAGATAGCAGCAATAATATAAAAATCCGGACATTCCTAAACATCTGTAGAACCTTGCTATTATCTTAATTGTCAAAACCCCTGATAAAAGAATTATATCGGAGACCTTTGCTTCTAATTTTACTCCTCATCTTCTTCATCCACCGGGAAAATCGCCTGCGTTTGCTTCCAGGTATATTTAGTCATCTCCTGGTTCGATTCGAAGCCTTGCGCATTGATGATATAGTCCTCCTGCGTAATGGTGACCAAGCTGTCGGAGTAAATTTTTTCAGTCTTCTGATTCCAAAACAATTGTTCTGTTTCAAACAATTCACCTTTGATATTGGTGGCACGAACATTACCCCTCAGCTCCCAGGTTTTTTCTTTTTCAAGAAACTTGGCATATTCGCAATGAATATTAGCGTCAACGGTCAATTCTTCATCAAAACGCTCAAAATGTACTCCATCGGGAAATTCCCAGTAGGGTTGTGAAGTTTTGTCGTAAACATTCCATACGGGAGTATATATTCTGTAGCGTGTGACTCCTGAATCAGAGATGACTGTTGTAACGTCTGATGTATGTAAACGCGGGACTTCTCCGGAGCCTAACTCCAAGTCAATTTGTTCGGTGATGGTAGTATTGCACGAAAAAAGCAAAAAAAACACAACAACCACCGAAAAGGCGGTTGTAATGTTTTTACAATCATATTTTTTTTGAAAACACTTCAAAACTTATTATCTACAAATTGTATTTTCTCCGATCCATCCACCTACATAGAAGGGTTTACCGTTATTAAGTTCAGGCTTAAAGAAAATATCTTCTTTAGAAGGGAAATGGCGGGCATAGGTAGCAATCAGTTTATCCACATCTTCTGCTAAGGAAGGATCTATTTGTTTGGCTTTATTCAGCCTGTCAACAGCCACCCAGAACACAGATTTAGCCAATACCGGATCATCATAAATCCCTTTAGCCGCAGCATAAGCAAGTCCAATAATCATGTGTGCGCTCCCTAAGGAAGCATTAAATCCCAATGCATTCAGCGCATGTGTCTTCGTACGGGGATAATCACCTAATTTAGAATAATAAATCTGGGCAATCTTATATTGATAGTCTGCTTTATCCTCATCAATGTCACTTAATTTAGTAGCATCTTCATAATAATTGATTGCCTGCTGAAATTTCTCCTGATTATACGACATAGCAGCTAATGCGCTTGCTGATTCCGCAGTGGGTTGAATCTTATGCGCTTTTACGGCAGCATCAAAATATACTTTTGAATCCACACACTTAACCCTTCTGTAAAAAGAAATAATTTTGGTCAAGTATCCTAAATCTTCTCCATTGGTACTTATCCTGTCTTTGTACAGTCCGTCCAGCGTTTCGCAATCAGCTGCACCACTTTCAGCAAAAACAATGTCCAATCCGTTTTTATATTGTGTTGCTTGTGTAGCGAGTGTCTGGTTTGTACTCTCGGCATTCCTGATGATCGCTTCCAACGCATCATTGGCTTTCAAATAATCAGCAATATATTTCTCGCCATGGGTATGATCGTTAGCATATAATTTATCAGACAACACAACAAACTGTCTGATCATTTCAATTTCCGTCTCTTCACCCAACCCGTCTATGGCATCTTCTAACCATTTGTAAGCAGGTTGTTTCAATTCGTCATTTTTGACAAACACAATATAATCCAAAGCTTTCAGTCCTTTTATCCAAGGTGTAGGGTATTTAGGATCATCTCCAAAATACTTCATACGCTTATCATACATCAACATCAGCTTATCAAATACCTCCTGGTATTTGGCGTCATCCGTTTGCTGGCTCAATTGCCAATGTAAAATTGAGCGACCATGTGTATAAATTGCTCTATTGGCATTGGGACAGTTTTCAAATACCTGATTCCAAGTTTCTAAGGCATCGGCATACTGTTTATTTTTAGCAGATTCATTGAACAAACTTAAGTTAATCAAACACTCCTCTGTAACAATAGGTTCATCTGGGGATTCCGGCTCTTGAGGAGTTACGACTTCTACCGGTGTCACTTCTTCTTTAGCTGCTGATTTTTTGGTTCTTCTTTGAGCGTAACAATTAGTCAGAACCACCAAGCTAAGCGACAATAAAATAAAATTCTTCATGACTTTCATATCTTCTATCTTGTACTTTTAATTATAATTTTCTTTTAAAGAACCAGTTTTCGTTGAAGACGACATTGAAGGTGAAT
>CAZOUH010000004.1:18799-21552 GCA_964582935.1 uncultured Paludibacter sp. | reverse complement strand
AACAGCGCCTCAATCGTCGGTTCTTGACCTCTAAAGCGTTTATAGAGGGTCATGGGATGTTCGGTGCCGCCGCGTTTGAGGATGTTTTCAGCGAAAGAGGCTGCCACTTCTTGGTTGAAGATTCCCTTTTCTTTAAACACGGAGAAAGCATCTGCATCCAATACTTCTGCCCATTTGTAGCTGTAGTAGCCGGCTGCATATCCTCCGGAAAATATATGATTAAACGAGGGGCTCATGCCCGTTCCCGCGATGGAGGGAAGAATTTGGGTACGCGCCATAGCTGCTTTTTCTGCTGCGATAACATCTCCTTCAAAGGCTTGCTCCAAACTGTGAAATGCCATATCCAAATAACCGAAACTCAACTGACGCAAACAGGCATAAGCCGTGTTGTAATTCTCGGCAGCTTTAATTTTTTCAATCAATGCCATGGGGATTGGCTCACCCGTTTGATAGTGCATGGCAAACTGATCCAAGAACTCTTTTTCAGAAGCCCAATTCTCCATGATTTGAGAGGGTAATTCCACAAAATCACGATATACGCTGGTGCCAGAAAGTGATTCGTAGGTACATTCGGTAATCATCCCATGGATGGCGTGCCCAAATTCATGCAGAAATGTCGTCACTTCATCGTAAGTCAACAGAGCCGGTTTGGTTTCGGTGGGACGCGTAAAATTCATTACAATGGTGATGTGCGGACGACTGTCATTACCTGTTGCATCCCTCCACTGACCCTTGAATTCATTCATCCAGGCACCCGGACGTTTACCGTCGCGCGGATGGAAATCTGTATAAAGTATAGAAATAAACTGACCGTTTTTATCGGTTACTTCATAGGCTTCTACTTCTGGATGATAGACGGGAATAGCCTCATTTTTAACGAATTGTAAACCATATAACTGAGTAGCCAGACCAAATACACCTTTTTTGACATGTTCCAATTCAAAATAAGGTTTGAGCAATTCATCGTTCAAGGCATACTTCTCTTCTTTGAGTTTTTCTGCATAAAACGACCAGTCCCAGGGTTGTACTTGAAAATCAGCACCCTGACTGTCGGCATAGGCTTGCACAGCTTTCACTTCTGCTACAGCATAAGGCTTATAGGCTGCCAGCAAATCATCCAATAATTGATACACATTGGTTTTATTTTCAGCCATGCGATGCACCAATACTTTGTCAGCATAAGATGAATAGCCCAATAAATTAGATATTTTCAAACGGGTATTGACGATGTTTTTGATGATTTCACGGTTGTCAAACTCATTACCCGTCATCGCACGGGTAGTATATGCCATATACAGTTCATGACGTAAATCACGATTTTCAGCATATTTCATCAAAGGAATGTAAGAAGTGGCTTTCAGATTCAAGAGCCAGCCTTCTTGTCCTGCATTTTTAGCATTCAACGCCAGCATATCCAAGACATCCTGAGGAAGTCCGGATAACACACTTTCATCGGTTATCAATTTACTCCAGCTGTTGGTTTCTTTCAATACATTTTGACCAAACTGTAAAGTCAGCATACTTAATTCTTTGGATAACTCACGGTAAACCGCTTTATCGGCATCCGATAAATTGGCACCGTTATCGGCAAAACCGTCGTAAGTATCTTGCAGCAAACGAGCATCTTCCGTATTTAGGTGCAATTTATCTTTTTGGTCATAAACCGCTTTCACCTTGGCAAAAAGTTTTTCATTTAAACGAATGGCATTGCCGTGTTCCGACATCAACGGTGAAATTTGCTCGGCAATTCCCTGCAATTCATCGTTGGTTTCGGCGCTCAACATATTATAGAAAGGTGAGGAAACGCGCGTCAGCAGACTTCCGGCACGTTCCAATGCCACAATGGTATTTTCAAAATCCGGAGCTGCCGGATTGTTTACAATAGCATCTATTTCAGTTAAATGCTCCTTCATGGCTTCTTCAAAAGCCGGGAGATAATGCTTATTCTGAATTAAATGAAAAGGGATGGTTTCGTAAGGAGTTTGGTACTTACTCAACAAAGGGTTTTCAACACAGGAAGTTACAATCATTGACAGGATAAAAATTAAATTAATTACTCTCATATATTTTGATTTTCAATTGTACTCATTCTAAAAGTCTTCATAGTATGCCATATTGATTTTAATGGTTTCTTTGGATGATTACTTTTTGTTTCAATTGTTGATTGTCATCCGTTGTAACTGAAACTAAATACATACCATCAGGCAGATTTGTTAAATCGACTATACCGGTAAAATATTGATTGACATTGCTTTTCACAAGCATACCGTTTGAGTTATATACTTTCCAATGGTCGATACAATGGTCCTGTGGACTGATATAAAACAGTCCATTAGAGGGGTTGGGATATATTTTCAGCCATCCGGTTTCCGCATTCGTATGCGTAACTACCGCGGTCTCAACGATGTATTTGATTGTTATGCGATCTGCATCCATCAAAGTCATTTCTCCGTTAAAATAATAAGGAATACAGGTGTTGACAGCGCTTCCGGTTTCTCCTCCCCAGAAATTATAAGTTGACTCAATGGTGTTGGGTTGATTGTTATACTTGTCGCTGTAATCAATAGTAAATATTTTTCTCCATTGATTATGAATGGGTTGGTACATTATCTTTTGTGCTAACAATTCATCTGTATCGTAGATATATTCATATTGCGTGTTGGGCTTCCAAAACAAACCATCATGGTGGTAATATAACTCACGTATCAGATGGTGGTTGCTACCATACAGCAATGTCGATTTAGTCAGATTTT
>CAZOUH010000004.1:17194-18699 GCA_964582935.1 uncultured Paludibacter sp. | reverse complement strand
TCACGTATCAGATGGTGGTTGCTACCATACAGCAATGTCGATTTAGTCAGATTTTCCCATTTATCACTTTTTATATTCCATTTCTTAGACATTTGCCCCACCTGTTTGCCGGAAGAACCATCGTACCAATTTACAGTTAACATGTCTTGAATACGTTTATTTTTGCTTCTTTTGTAAAAGATAACAGAATCCGGTTGATTATATTTATTATACTTATAATCAATAATTTGTACTGTATCAAAAAGTGATAATGGTCGATTGAGGATGATTTGATTGCTCAATTGATTGTTCGTATTGTAATTAAACAATATCTTCTCCTTCACATTGTTAGGATTTTTAAATCTATCATATTTGACGATGGACTTGAGCTTTCCTTCTTGATAATTATATGAGATTATCTGTTGTGTGGCTTCAATATTATCAACAAACGCCGCGTGAATTTCTTCAACCTTGTAATCACCATCATAGATCGTTTGAATCAGCGCAGTAGTTTGCCAACTGTTGTTTTCCCTTTTCGATTCACGCTGCGACACGCACTGACCGGCTTCATAAACCCATTCTGTCCGCTCGACAGGATAAAAAACACCCCTGTCATCAGCAACGGATTTATTCTCAACGACTTTATTACGATTATCATCAAAATAATAGGTGTACTTAAACATACTATCTTGTCTTTGAACATTAATTTCCCTTGCCAAAGGCTGCTCTTGCGCCACCAAGAGATTGTTGAATAGAAAAATCAATGTTAAACACCATAAAATGGTACTGTATTTCGGGATGGCACTGCTCACAAAATTGACCTGTTTACTTGTTTGTAAAATCCGCCAAATATAGTGATTTTTTTTCATCTGTGACTTGAATAAACAAAATTGTATTACATTTGTACTGCCTTACGCTTTGTATCTGTTGTAAACTAAGCAGCATTACTTAATGGTAAAAAAATCGAATCAATTGCTATACATCCCCTCTTTAGCAGCTATCACCATTGATATCCTGTTGATTGTTTTGTCTATTCTGATTGTTATAGCAGTTGCTCCTGTTTCATTTGCTGTGTTTTTCCAACAATATTTTGATTTTGGACCGTTTTATTTTATCGGTTGGCTGTTGGCTTCCTTTCTTTATAAACGCTATACCGGTAAAATTCCTGAAAGCTACCAAGTCAATATACAAAAACTACTGTGGACTATCCTGAGCGTACAGGCTTTTATTATTGTGTTGAATTTCACTCCTTTGGTTTCCGGCTCTTCACTCAAAATAAGCATCAGCTTTTCGATCCTGCTGTTTTCTTTCGGTTCTATCTTTTACATCATACACTATTCTATTAAGAATGCCATTGAGTATAAGGATTTTATCGAAATCAAAAAAGATAAGCCGGATGAAACAAAAATTATAACTGAACAATTGGATGACACAAGTTTTCGAGTTTTGCTTGACTCCGTCATAGAGTACAGCAGTGAGAGAGCTTATCGTTTTATTGCCCGATATACCGATTTCAGTATCAAAAA
>CAZOUH010000004.1:1974-17094 GCA_964582935.1 uncultured Paludibacter sp. | reverse complement strand
GCAGTGAGAGAGCTTATCGTTTTATTGCCCGATATACCGATTTCAGTATCAAAAATAACCTGATTACATTTTCGGCAAATTATTATGATATCAAATCCAAACCCGATGACAAATTCGTGAGCGTTGTGGCATTCAACAAGTTAAACAACATCAGAGGTATCAATAAATTATTTTCTGTCGTCAACCAAAAACTTCCTATGGAAGGAACTTTTACCTGTTGCTTTGAGCAAAGAAGCACACGTAAAAAACGCATTTACGATAAGTACCCTCAAGGGATCAATCACTTGATTTATTTTTGCGATTATCTGACTAAGCGGGTTATTCCCAAAATATTTTCTTTGGATAAAATTTATTATGATATCACGAAAGGCAAAAACAGAATTTTATCTAAGACAGAGGTATTGGGTAGATTGGTGTATTGCGGCTATGATATAGTGGATGTGAAAAAATATGACGGAATCAGTTATGTAGTCGCGAAAAAGGTAAAAAATTTAGATGTCATCTTGGAGAAAAGAAAATATGGGGCGTTGCTGACCTTAAAACGCATTGGTAAAAATGGTAAGATGTTCAAGGTGTATAAGTTCCGCACCATGTTTCCTTATGCCGAATATCTGCAAGCCTATGTTTTCAAGACCTATATGCTTCAAAAAGGAGGTAAAATCAACAAGGATATACGTGTCAATACAGTAGGGAAATTTATGCGTAAATATTGGATTGACGAGTTGCCCATGTTTATCAATGTGTTGCGCGGGGAAATGAAAATAGTTGGCGTAAGACCGCTCAGTCAACTGTATTATAGTCTCTATACCCCTGAATTACAGCAAGCAAGAATACGCTACAAACCGGGATTGCTGCCTCCGTTTTATGCAGATTTACCGGAGACTTTAGAACAAATTCAAGCTTCAGAAATGCGATATCTGCGCAGCTGTAAGAAATACGGTGTTGTTATTACTGATTTGAGGTATTTTGTGAAAATACTGAATAATATTGTCATCAACAAAGCCAAAAGTGCTTGACTTAATATTTATAAAACCCTGATATCCAATGAAGAAGTATCTATTATCTTTTTTTGCCTGCATCTTCATCAGTCTGCTAGGAACAGCACAAGACATTCCCAATCATATCTCTTTTACCCGTATTTATGATTTCATGGACGAATTAGCCAATGATGGATTTATGGAACTCAATTCTGCCGTGAAGCCTTATTCTCAAATGTTGATAGCCCTTAAATTAGATGAAGTTCGGGAAAATTTTGTAGAGCAGACCGGCGACAAACAACTGACCAAAAGACAGCTGAAAGAGTTACAATACTTTCTCAATGAATATGCTTTGGAACTGAATCAAATGCCAGGGGGCAGCGTTTCTTTATTCAAAAACAAACATGCTTTTACTTCTTTGATTCCTCCGGTAATCAATTACAAAGATGATTATTTCAGGGCACGCATCACCCCTATTTTGGGCATGCATCTTTACTACAACAATCAAGGGAATATCACAAAAAGATGGTATGGTGCAGAGTTTCAAGGTATGCTGGGGAAAAATATTTCCATCTATGGCAGTTTGCGTGACATCTCGCAAACGGGAGTCGGTCCGCTTTCCGGTCCAACTTATTTGAATGACGAACCCGGCTACGAATACACCTTTGGTGCTGATTTCAGCGATTCACGAGGCGGAATCAAATATGCCAACCGGTATTTTTCTGTCGGTTTGATAAAAGACAATATTGTTTGGGGAGATAATTATCATGGATCCAATATCTTATCAGGAAGGGCACCTTCTATTCCCATGCTTTATCTACAAGTAAAGCCTGCACCCTGGTTTGAACTCAATTATTTTCATGGATGGTTAGTATCCAATGAGTTGGATTCGACCTATCATTATCTTGAAAATGAAAGTGCCATCCATTATCGTCCTGCCAACAAATATATGGCAGCTAATTTATTCACTTTCACTCCCATCAAAGACTTAAAATTATCCATTGGAAATGCCATTGTATATGCAGAAAGAACAGTGCAACCGGCTTATTTCATTCCCATAGCTTTTTATAAATCCATCGACCACATGCTTACGAAAGGTTTGGGCGTAGAGAACCAAAATTCTCAGTTGTTCCTGAATATCAGTTCCAGGAATATTCCTCACACCCATCTATTTGCAGCTGTCTTTGTGGACGAAGTACAGTTGCGAAGGTTCCACCCCAAAAGTCCGGACAGAAACCCCATTTCTTATAAAGTAGGCACCCATATCACCAATTTTCCACTGAAGAATGTATCGCTTGTCGCTGAATATACGCGCACCAACATCATCAACTACAAACATTCTATTCCTACCTTGGCTTATACTTCAAACAGCTATAACTTAGGTCATTTCTTGGGAGATAATGCGCAGGATTTTTATGCTGCCATTCAGTATAAACCCTTACGGGGATTGGATTTCAAGTTATTTTACAATAATGCAAAACATGGCAATGAATACGAATACAGAAGGCGTGGCGAGGACATGAATGGTTTATACAATGGAAACATCATTGATATCATCAGCAATCCTTCTTTGGGTGATGTCATTTGGAGCAATCAGACTTTCGGAATGCATGTTACCTACGAGGTTTTCAGAAATTCTTACGCCATCATCAAATTAGAAAATTCTGATATTCGTGGACATGAGGCCGCCTCAGCCGTAGCTTATGGAGAAATCAGAATGACTGCTCAAGAGGCTTTAGACAGGTTTACGCCGGCATTTCTACAAGGTAATAACACAACTTTGACCATGGGTTTCAGTATTGGCTTTTGAATGCAAGACATTATCTGTTAAGCACTTTCCAGGAGCCTGTTTTGTCGCTGCCGATGCGTTCTATCAATCCCATTTTTTTAAGTTTTTGCAGATGTCGTTTGATGGTTGCCGGGGAATAGCCTGTCTTTTCTGCAAGTTTACTGTAAGTCGCTTTTGGATGCTGCATAAGGCAATCTAAGATATTTGCTTTTACAGGGTCATTTACAAGGTCATATTTTACGTTTACAGGGTCGTTTACAAGTTTTACAAGGTCATTCATAGTCATTGCAGGGTCATTTACGTGGAACTATCAATTTCCATCAGGACATGCAAAGCTTGGTTGATGGTCTTTACAAAACTGATGACCACAGATCGGCGGTTGTTTTGCTCCCGCAATTGACACTGGCGTGGATGCAGCGCCATAAAATTGAGTATCTTTCCGAATTTATCCGATTGATAATAAGGGGAATTCATGTTAGACACCAAGAATGCAATTATTTTTTCGTTTTTCAGGACTAATTTTTCGATTCCGTACTTCATGGCGAGGCGGCGTATGCGTACCACCTGAAACAAATCCTTACTTTCCTCCGGTATCTGCCCAAACCGATCTTCCATCCGCTTTTCAAAAGCCTGTAAATCAGCTTCATTAGTGATGGTATCTAATTCTCTGTAAAGCGACATGCGTTCGGATACATTTTCAATATAATCGGAAGGAAAAAGCAATTCCAAATCTGTATCTATCTGACAATCCGTAACATAATGATGCGATGAATTTTCACGTTCAATTTCTTCGGCATACAGTTCTGCAAATTCTTCATCTTTCAGTTCGTGCACAGCCTCGTTCAAGATACGCTGATAGGTTTCATAGCCCAAATCGGCAATAAACCCACTTTGTTCAGCGCCCAACATATTACCGGCACCGCGGATATCCAAATCCTGCATGGCAATGTTAAAGCCGCTGCCCAATTCCGAAAAGGTTTCAATGGCTGATAAACGCCTGCGAGCATCGGGTGTCAGCAAGGCAGTCTCGGGAGTGAGCAAATAACAATATGCCTTGCGATTGCTGCGCCCTACCCTGCCCCTGAGTTGATGCAAATCGCTCAAACCAAATCTGTGTGCCGAATTGATGATGATGGTATTGACATTCGGGATGTCTATGCCTGACTCGATAATGGTGGTGGCAATCAATACATCATACTCATATTCAATGAAATCCAAAATGACCTCTTCCAATTTTCCAGGCAACATTTGTCCGTGTCCAACAGCCACCCGCACCCCGGGCACCAATTTTTTAATCAGAGATTCTATCTGATAAATACTTTGAATGCGATTGTGCACAAAAAACACCTGTCCGTTTCTGTCCATTTCCAACTGAATGGCTTCGCGAATCACATCTTCATCCAGCTCATGTAATTCTGTCTGAACAGGATAGCGATTGGGAGGCGGCGTATTGATGATGGATAAATCGCGTGCACCCATCAAAGAAAATTGCAAGGTGCGAGGAATGGGCGTGGCAGTCATGGTGAGCGTGTCCACATTCACTTTTAACTCTTTCAGCTTTTCTTTCACCGAAACCCCGAAACGCTGTTCTTCATCTATAATCAGCAGTCCTAAATCTTTAAATTTTACTGATTTTCCAATCAGCTTATGGGTTCCGATGATGATATCAATTTCTCCGTTTGCCAAACGCTCCAATACTTCTTTGGTCTGCTTTGTCGTTCGTGCACGACTCAAATACTCGATGGTCACCGGAAAATTCGCCAATCTATCAGAAAAAGTTTTGAAATGTTGTAATGCCAAGATGGTAGTTGGCACAAGCACTGCCGTCTGCTTGCCATCTGTGGCTGCTTTGAATGCCGCCCGCACCGCAACCTCCGTTTTTCCAAAGCCAACGTCTCCGCACACCAAGCGGTCCATGGGCATGCTCGATTCCATGTCATTTTTAATATCCGCTGTTGCTTTCACCTGATCGGGCGTATCTTCATAAGTAAAAGACGCCTCTAATTCATGCTGCAAATAACTATCGGGAGTAAATCGAAAACCTTGTTCGGCTTTACGTTTTGCATACAATTTTATCAATTCACGGGCTATGTCTTTGACTTTAGATTTAGTCCGCTCCTTCAACCTCTCCCAAGCTCCTGAACCTAACTTATTGATTTTAGGGGCTTCTCCTTCTTTCCCTTTGTATTTGGAAATGCGATGCAGGGCATGAATGCTCACGAAGATAATATCATCATCTCGGTAAAATAATTTGACCATTTCCTGCATTTTACCATTTACATTGGTCTTTACCAAGCCACCAAAAGTACCGATTCCATGATCTACATGCACCATATAATCGCCTATCTGGAACTGATTCAGCTCTTTCAGTGTCATCACCACTTTGCCTTGTCGCGTTTTATCCGTCCGCAAACGATATTTATGAAAACGCTCAAAAATCTGGTGGTCGGTATAACAATAGTACTTCATGTCATGATCGACAAATCCCTGATGCAAAGTATATTGCACGGGTTGAAATACGATATCATCGCCTCTATCCTTAAAAATGGATGCTATTCTGTCGGTTTGCTTCACGCTGTCGCTCATGATGAACAACTCATATTGTTCCTCTAAACCTTTTCGCAGATTATCGGCAATCAAATCGAAATTCTTATGAAAAATAGGCTGAGGAGAAGTATGGAAGTCAATTTTCAGATCGGGCTTCAAATAAGTCCTTTCTCCTATTTCCATGGTACGAAACTGTTGAACCTGCTCAATAAAAACATCTCCTGTAATACGGGAAGCATGTAAATCAGGGACTGGCACATCAGCTTCATTGACTTTAGTCAAAGTTTCATCATACAAATGATTGAGCTTTTCTTTGATATAAGCAGCATCAGAAAAGACAACAAGGGTGGTCGGTTGGATAAATTCAAAAAAAGAAATTTGAGTAAGGGAACTATCTTTATTCAGATCCGGAATGATTTCTACTTGTTCTATTTTCTCCTTAGAAAGCTGTGTTTCAATGTCAAATATACGAATTGAATCGATGGTATCTCCGAAAAAATCAAAGCGATAGGGCAATTCATAAGCGAAAGAAAAAATATCCACTATGCCGCCTCTGACAGAAAACTGTCCGGGTTCATAGACAAAATCAACCGACTGAAAGCCGTACTCAAACAACATTTCAGAGAGAAAATCGATGCTGACCGTCTCACCTTTGACCAATTTCAGCATGCGTGTTTTCATCCCATGGACAGAAATTACCTTCTGAAACAAAGCTTCAGGATGGGTGACGACAATGACGGGTGCTGCGTGATTGGCTAATTTATTGAGAATCTCGGTACGTAAAATCTCGTTGGAAGTATCTAATTTTGATAGCTTCACAGATTTCTTATAAGAAGAGGGAAAGAAATAAACTTCCTGTTCGCTGAGACAATTTTTGATATCATTATACAGATAGGCAGCCTCATCGGCATCTTCTGCAATCAGCAGAAAAGGCGAGGCAACAGCGTTTTTATAGAGAGCAGCGACAGCCATAGACAAAGCAGATCCGTTCAAACCGGAAACTTGCAGGTTTTTCCCGTTCGATTGTATCCAATCTTTCCACGCACCAATTTGTGGGTGTTGACTGTATATGTCTAAAAAATCTCTGAGAATCAAAGTTTTATGGCAAATTTCTTTAATCTGGCATCTAACATATGCGCAGGAATTACTTTCTTCACACTTTCAGCAACTGCATTCATCATCCCCTCCCGCACGTAGTCATGCCTGATAACCAAGGATATTTCACGAATGGCTTCCGGTTCCACCAAATCTCTCAAATTCGTTTTCTGCGGCTCTGTCAATAAGTCGATATGCAACTCTGGGATGATGGTATAACCGCCATTTACATCCACAATTTTCACCAAAGTATCAATGCTTCCTGCTTCATACATAGCCGATTGATGCACTTGGTGGTTGCAAAAATTAAAAACCTGACTGCGCAAACAATGTCCTTCTTCCAACACCCAAAGGTTTTCTAAAGGCATGTCCTGACTGGGAATTGTACTTTCCTGATAAACAGGCTCATGGGGTGAAACATAAGCTACAAACTTTTCGTAATAAAGCGGTACCTCCAAGATATCCAAGTTATTCAAAGGCGTGGACAAAATCGCCATGTCAATGTCAGCAGTATGCAATTTATGAATAATCTCATCGGTATGTAATTCAGATACTTTAAGCAGGATATCCGGATAATCTACTTTGATGGCTGCCATCAGTTTGGGGAGTAAATAGGGCGCTACCGTAGGGATAATCGCCAAATTTAAATTGCCCGTATAAGCACTTTTCAGTGATTTGACGTTCTCTTTCAACTGGTTGGCATGGAAGAGTACAATTTGAGCTTGTTTTAAAATCTGTACACCTGCCTCCGTGGGAACCAAAGGTTGCATGGAACGGTCGAAAATTCTACAATCCAACTCGTCCTCTAACTTCTGTATCATGGCACTTAAGGTGGGTTGCGTAACCCCACACATTTCTGCAGCACGCACGAAATGACGCGTTTTATCTAAAGCGATGATGTATTCAAGTTGTTGTAAAGTCATTTTAAAATATTTTTGTATAAATATGACAATAAGGTATATCGTTTTTCTTTTGATAATATTGTTGATGATAATCCTCAGCTTCCCAAAATTGCGTGGCAGGTCTTAATTGTGTCGCCGGTTGATATCCTTTCTGAGACAGGATCTCTATATATTTTTCTGTTATTTCTCGTTGCTTTTCATCAACATAAAATACCACAGATTGATACTGTGTACCTATGTCCGGTCCCTGACCCCCTACTTGCTCGAAATTATGTGTTTCGTAATACAGTTTCAACACTTCTTCAAAGGATGTTTCAGTCGGGTCAAAAACTACTTTCACGGTCTCTACATGCCCTGTAGTTCCTGTGCAGACTTCTCTGTAAGTAGGATTGAAAGTATGACCACCCATATACCCCACTGAGGTACTCTTGACACCTTTTGCCTGCATCAAATAATACTCAGTCCCCCAAAAACAACCCGAAGCCAAATAAGCTACTTCCAATTGATTTTGTGTGTTATTTTGTGTATCATTGTGATCGATATCCATATGGGTAGTATTTAATAAAAACAGCGTTAAAACGCTTAAAACCAATATCTTCAATTTACTTTTTCAAAAAATCAATAGAAACCGAATTGACACAATGTCTGGTATTTTTTTCTGTATAGCCTTCTCCTATAAATACATGTCCGAGATGCCCTCCACATTGCGCACAGACGATTTCTGTCCTTCTTCCGTCAGCATCCGGTTGACGAGTCACTGCACCGGGTATTTCATCATCAAAAGAAGGCCAGCCGCAATGGGATTCAAACTTATCTTCCGAGCGATACAGCGGCGCATTGCATTGGCGACAAGTATAAACTCCGTCTGCGTGGTGATTCAGATACTTACCCGTAAAGGGTCGTTCTGTTCCCTTGTGAAGGATGATTGCTTCTTCTTCCGGTGTTAATGGGTTGTATATCATGATGAAATAATATGATGATGGTAAACGATAAAAATGAATAAACTTACCTCAATCTGTTTAAAGAACGAATTAAAGCTTCATCTTTGGCAATCGCCCTGACAGCCAGGATATTCAAGATGATACACACCAAAGGAAAAGCTGAAGGAATCTCTAAAAAGAGCTTGGCAGACAATGATTTTCCATATTGCCACAGGTAGATAAACAACATGCCGTAATAGCCTGCCATCAAAACAATATTGAAAATTACCAAGCGTATCTGCAAAAATCTTTTCTTAAACAGAAAGATGGTTACCAATGCCAACAAGGGTATGATAAGCATGAGTGCCGTAAGCATCCAAACATGCGCTGTTAAAGCATTTCCTGATGCATTCAGTTCAAACAATCCTTTGTAGTTCAATTCGTAAATTATAGCATCTTGTACGTTTTGCAAGCCTGCAATTGGTAAAAAGAACATCAAAGAGATTAGTATGACAGTCAGCAATAAATATATAGTTTGTATTCTTTGTAACATCCTATTCAAATTTAAAATAATTATTGGTGGCAATTTATTTTTTCCATTTTTGATCTCTCACTGCGTAAATACGCTCAATCATATCGACTACTTTCAACCCTTCCAAGAGATTGGTGTTGATATCACCTTTACCCAAGAGTTTTTCAACCACATTTTCAATTACATAATGATGGTTTTGTGCAGAACCTTTGTATTTACCGTAATCATTGGGGGGATTGGATGCCGGCAATGCTGGCATTTCATAATCTTTAATGTGACAATACACCACGTCATTCATGTATTGTCCGGCAACTTTCACAGTACCATTTTCCCCAATAATGGTAATGGCACTCTCAAAATTCTTATTCCATACGGATGTCGAATAATTCAGACATCCCATGCCCTTTCCATCAACAAAATTGAAGGTAACGATGCCACTATCTTCAAAATCAGTCAAATCTTGATGATTAAAATCAGCAAACAAACCGGAGATATTGGTAATGTCGCCAAACAGCCAATACAAAATATCGATAAAATGCGAAAACTGCGTAAACAATGTACCACCGTCCAATTGAGCAGTACCATGCCAGCTTCCTTTTTTATAATAATGCTCATCACGGTTCCAGTAACAATCTAATTTCACCATGTAGATATCACCTAAAAGCTTGTTGTCAACGATTTCTTTCAACCACAAAGAAGGTGGTGAATATCTGTTTTGCATAACGCTGAACACATGTCGCGACATTTTCAAAGATTTAAATAAAATCCTTTCTGCATCACTTCTGGTCAGGGCTATAGGTTTTTCAAGTACTACATGTTTTTGAGCTTCCAAAGCTTTGACGGCATAGTCTGCATGGTAACCGTTGGGCGTACAAATATTAATGACATCTATATCCAAATTTGCTGCTAACAAGGCATCAAAAGATAAAAAATACTGCTCTTCAATATCTTCCAAGCCCAATTCTTTTTGAGGCAACACATCGCACACGGCAACAAGGCGGGTATTGGGGTTCCTTCTGATCATTTCTGCATGACGCTTTCCTATGTGTCCTTGACCTATAACTGCAAATTTTATCATTTTATAATTGAGGGTTGATGGTATAACATTTTTAATTTACATTTTTCTGACTGTCTCGTTTTTAAGTAGATACTGCTGTCCGGTTTCGGGACAGACAGCCAATCCCTGCTCATCAAACTGCAATCGATGACCGTTTTCACTGACCCATCCGATTTGTCGGGCAGGATTTCCGACCACCAATGCAAAAGCTTTCACAGGCTTAGTAACCACTGCTCCTGCTCCTATCATGGCATAAGTTCCGATTTCGTTGCCGCAAATGATGGTAGCATTTGCACCTATACTTGCACCTTTTCGAACCCAAGTATCTTGAAAGGCATCTCGCCTGTTCACATGACTGCGTGGGTTGATGACATTGGTAAACACCATGGATGGTCCTAAAAACACATCATCTTCACAAATTACACCGGTATAAACTGAAACATTATTCTGAATTTTTACGTTTTTTCCCAATTGCACCTTGGGTGATACCACCACATTCTGACCGATATTGCATTGTTCGCCAATCACACAACCCTGCATGATATGTGAAAAATGCCAGATCTTGGTACCAGCACCGATGGTACATCCGGGATCAATGACAGCAGTTTCGTGGGCAAAATAATTCATCATAAAAATTCAATAACACAGTCGATAATATATTGGGTTTGTTCCTCCGTTAATTCAGTATGCATGGGCAAAGACAATACGGAAGCAGCCAATTGCTCAGCTACCGGAAAAGCCCCATCGCGATATCGTTCATTGCGATAGGCTTTCTGCATATGTAAAGGCACCGGATAATACACCATGGAAGGAATACCTTTCTTTTTCAGATGGGTTTGCAAGGCATCTCGGTCAATTCCTTTCAATTTCAATGTATATTGATGAAAAACATGTGTTGACTGTGCATTTCTTCCGGGAATAATCAAAGATTCATGTTTTGAAAAAGCAGCATCATAGGCTTCAGCCACCTTTTGTCTGGCACGAATATAATCATCTAAATACTGTAATTTCACATCTAATATTGCCGCCTGAATACTATCCAAACGCGAATTAACTCCCACAACATCATGATAATACCTAACCTTCATCCCATGATTGGCAATGGCACGAATTTGAGCAGCAAGCTCGTCATTATTGGTATAAATAGCTCCTCCATCGCCATAGCACCCTAAGGTTTTGGATGGAAAAAAAGATGTGCAACCTATATCTCCCATGCAGCCGGAATGAACCTTTCTGCCATCGGCACAAGTATATACAGAGCCAATCGACTGACAAGCATCTTCTATGACATATAAATTATGTGCACGTGCAATTGCCATAATCTGCTCCATAGCTGCATTCTGACCGAAAAGGTGTACGGGAATTATCGCTTTTGTCTGGGGTGTGATGGCTTGCTTCAGCGCATCTACATTTATATTGAACGTCTCATAATCAACATCCACCAACACGGGAGTAAGTCCTAATAAAGCTATTACTTCTGCCGTAGCGATAAAAGTAAAAGTCGGCGTAATTACCTCATCGCCCAGTTTTAGACCAAGTGCCATCAAAGAAATCTGCAAAGCATCCGTGCCGTTCCCGACGGGAATCACGTGCTTGACATCTAAATAGTTTTCTAAATGTGTTTGAAATTCATTGACTTTCCCACCTTTAATAAAGACGGTTGAATCAATCACTTCCTGAATACCGGAATCAATTTGGGTTTTTATTTTCAGGTATTGATTTTTCAAATCAACCATTTGTATTTCCTGCATCATTTCTCTTCAAGTAATATCTCAACATCTTCAGGTTGAATTCTGATGTTTGATATATAAGGTTTATTATTTACAATTTTCAATTTATTCCTTTTGTTGTCGGCATGCTTCAAATCGTTATAATCCATAATAATCTGAATGTCATCGGGATAAAAATCATTAAAATGCTTGATGCCGATATTAAAAACCGCTGTAACCGTTGCGGGAAACGAGATGACGGATATGTGATCCGGATTATTGACAAGCAATACAGGCAATGTAGCAGTCTTTTCCGTAAACATATCCGCCGATGCACTTACCGTCACTTGATCTACGGAAAATCGAACATCAGGTATAGATTTTAAACCCACCACATCATTGAGTGTATCCTGATGGTTTTTCAAAACAAAACTTTCCGTGAACAGTCCGGTTAGGGTGTCTAAAGTCGCCGACATGCCGTACACTTCAACAGAATCAGGCGTGATTTGAATATCACCGCACAACATATATTGTCCCTCCAATTCAAGCTTTCCATCCGCAACAACCGGTATTTTTTTCGTCTGCAAACTTTGATACGCAATTTGAATCATCTCCGGATAAATCGTCAAGACAGCCGTTGAAGACATCACACTTCCGGATACCATAGACAACAATTGCAGGTTGGAAAGGCTGAAACTACCATCTTTGAAGTATCCTTGTTGAAAAGCAACACGTATCGGTGTCGGTTTCTTTCGCGCATACATCCAATAACGCATTCCTAATTCTCTTACTTTTATGCTGAGTTCCGAAGGCAACGCTTCTTCGAAAAGTAAATTTTTAGGAAACTCGGTGTATTCAAGAGGCACGGTTATAAAAAACTCCCTTTCCTTATTCAGCGCGTTGATAAACCAAAAAGCGGCTGATAACAACAAGAAAACGCTGAAAGTCAGCACATCTTTAGATATTAAAAATGATTTGAATTTCAGGAGAATTTGAATCAGTTTTCGGTTATCATCATCAGCCATCGCCGGATCATTACCTGATTAGTTTATTTTTGCTGCTGTTGCACGTCCTGTACAGAAAGAAATACGGAAGACTTATCTACTTTGATACGCACATTTTCAGCAATTTCAATGGTCACTGTACCATCTTCTTTGATGTCGCGGAGTTTGCCATAAATACCGCCGGAAGTTACTACTTTATCACCGGGTTTCATGCTCTCTCTTTGTTTTTTAATTTCTTTCTGGCGTTTTTGCTGTGGACGAATCATAAAGAAATAAAACACGGCAAAGATTAACCCCATCATTAAAATCGTTTGCCATCCACCTCCTTTTACGGGTGATTCTTGAGCTTGCAATAATACACTTAATACATTCATTACGTTGTTCATTAGTTTTTAAATTATGATATGAAAAACCTTTGATGATAAAAAGAACCATGCCCTTCCGGGTGTTCTATGGCAATTTAAATCGCATCGGTTTCCTATAGATATTGTTTTAATTTGCGGATACAAATATAGTCTTTTTTTATTTTGTAATCACCACCGCTTTTATCAATTTGTTTTCTTCCTTCAATTTGCGGACGATATTATCCAACACACCATTGATAAATGTTCCGCTCTTGTCGGTGCTATAGGATTTGGCAATCTCTATATATTCATTTAGCGTAACATTGATGGGTATAGTAGGGAAGTCAATCAGTTCAGAAATAGCAATTTCCATGATGAGGATATCCATAAAAGCAATTCGGTCCAATTCCCAGTTTTGTGTATTTTCGTCAATCAATTCGCGGTAAGCACTGCCATTTTGAAGCACTCCGTATAATAATCTCTTCGCAAAATCGATGTCTTCATCATCCTTAAACATAGGCAGAAGTTTCTGTTTACTACCGGCTTGCTGACTAAAACGCTTGATTGTCTTGATGATAAAACTGACCACAATTTCAACATCGTCTATCCAAAAAATACTTTGATCCTCTATCGAATTATCGAGACTTTCGTTGAATAAAATCACTTTCTTGAATATCTTGCGCCACAAGTCTTTGTCTGCCTGATAATCAAAATTATCCGAATTCATATATTCTTGAAAGAAATCACAAGCAAGTATTTCTTCATACAGTTCTTTGATAACCTCCGGATGATTGACCCACGACAATTTACGTACAGTCAAATAATCCATAAACTGCTCATTATTCATGAGTTGAGCCACAAAAGCATTATCAATGAATCGCGTGTTGGGATTGAGTTCTTCGAGGGTAGGACGCAGTTTGTTTTTTCCGTATTCGATGCGTGAGGCAGCGTAATCTGTTATTAAAACAGCAAGGTTCAGCAAATGAAAATAAAGATCATAAGTCTTTTCAATGCTATAGAACAACTCTTTTTCAACCATAAGAGCTGTTTTTCCTTCGCTCTTATAAAATGCATATAAGATCTGAATGATCTTGATTCGCAGTAAAATCCTGTTTATCATAAAACAATGTGAACGTTTTCAAATTTCGGACAAAGATACTGATTTATTTAAATAAAAAGATAGACATTCGCTTGTTAAATCCAAAAAAAAATCAGAAATTTGACCTCTAAAGGTCTGAAAAAATAATTTTAAAACTAAGACCCTAATAATCACCTATTTAGAAAATATTCGTTATGGAAGAAGAGAAAAGAAAAATTGTATTGGAGAAAAGGGACAACGGAATAGTTTATTCTAAATCTATTAAAGCCGGAAAAAGAATTTATTATTTAGATGTTAAGAGGAGTAGGAATGAGGATTTGTTTTTGTCAATAACTGAAAGCAAAAAGAAAGTTTACGGTACCGGAGAAGATATACAAGTCAGATACGAAAAGCATAAGATATTTCTTTATAAGGAAGATTTTGATAAATTTCTGGAGGGCTTAGAAGATGTTATTAGTTTTATAACCAATGTACAAGAAGATACGGCTGCCGGTCCATCCTCAGGAAAAGAAGAGCTGAAAACTCCGGAAACTACTGATTCACAGTCATCTGCTAAAGAGGAAAAAGAAGAAGAATCTGCCGATATGGAAACTGAGAAAGAAGAGGTAGAAGCAGTAGAACAGGTGGAAGAGAAAAAAAGCTTTTTCGATAAGTTCAAATTTTAATGTAATCTCCCTGTATTTACTGTGTCTTTATAAGCCGGTTATCATTGCGCCGGCTGTGATGCGATGTATGTAAACCACATCATCGTGAATCGTGAAAATGATTGCCATTTTCTTAAAATTAATACGGCGTACGTTGGCGCCGAATTGCTGCAAGCTTGTGCGGGTTTGAATCGGATAACTGTCGGGAGCGTGTTGGAGTTTTTCTATTGTGTCTTTTAATCCCTGCACATACTTAAAAGCCGTTAGTGGAGCTTTAAAATCAAACAGAATAACGTCAAGGAGTTCGTCCATATCTTCATTAGCTCGAAGAGAAGAGAATAGACTATTTTATATGCTCTCATTTGAGTTTATAATTAGTCCCATAATGGTCGTTTAGTTTTTTTTCTATTCGTAAGAAAACTTCTTCATGTGTGTATGTTTCTTCTTGAACACCCTCAACCAAGGGTGGATACTCTAATTGTACTGATTTTTTACCACGCA
>CAZOUH010000004.1:0-1874 GCA_964582935.1 uncultured Paludibacter sp. | reverse complement strand
TGAACACCCTCAACCAAGGGTGGATACTCTAATTGTACTGATTTTTTACCACGCAGTTCGCGGGCAATCTTGCGTCCCGCCGGCGTTGATATATCGATGCGTGCTATTACTTGGTTATTCATAATTTAATCTCCTTTCCGTTGCAAAGATAATGTATTTGATTGGGAAACAATAATATTGGTGGGATTGTTATGTCCAAAACTACTGAACCGGAAGTTAGTTGGTTAATTGTAATGTCATAATGGTAAAATGGTAAATGGTAAATGGTAAATGGTAAAAACCTAGATCTCAACTAATTTTTGAAACATAAACTTGTCCCATTTCGTATTTCACTATGTGAACAGTTGAGCCTTTTGCTATAAACACACCGCCTTCGGTGACTGCATCATAGGACATCCCATCCACCATGATTTTACCGGATGGTCGCAAATCTGTACCTGCAACAGCTTGTTGCCCCACCAAACGCTTGCTTTCCATCGAAACACCTATATAACCTTGTTCGTTTTGAAGATTGGTGTTTAATGCGATATTGTGCAAGATGCCCTTTTTGCCAATTCTGTCGCTCAGAAAAAGTACCATCACAAAACCCAAGCTGATACCGGCTATAACAGTGAATAATGCTTTGCCGACATCGCCTGTTTCTACCGGCTCAAAATCAAAATTGACATTGTTCAGCAGACTTAAAGTCAAGCCGACAATGATGAAAATGATACCTAAAATCCCTGTGATACCAAATCCCGGAATGGCAAAAATTTCTACGGCTAACAGAATCAATCCGATGACGAAAATCAGAATTTCCCAGTTGGCAGCTAATCCTTCTATATACAAAGGTGCAAAATATAACAAAGCAGCTGTAACTGCAACGATAGCAGGGAAACCAACGCCCGGAGTTTGCAATTCAAAATAGATACCTCCGATGATTAACATGATGAGGATGCCCTGAAACACGGAACTCATTAAAAAACCCTTGAGGTTATCAATGGCAGAAGGTCGAAAGCTGATGATTTCATAATCTGTTACTTTCAAATACTTACTGATGACTTCATCAATATCGCCTGCAATTCCATCACAATAACCATATTGCTCGGCTTCAATAGCCGTAAAAGTCAGCGTTTTACCCGAATCTATCAAGTTAGGAATAACTGTTCTATCGTCCACCATTGCTTCGGCAATCTTTGGGTCTCGCTTCCACTGATAGGTTGTATCCCTGCCATGCACTATGGTGTCCTTGCCGTGTGCTTCAGCCGTAGCGCGCATGGTGGCGCGCATATACGATTGATATTTATCCGGCATGGCTTCCCCCAACTGACTAACCACTGTGGCTGCACCAATACTGGATCCCGGGCGCATAAAAATTTTATCGCATGCAATGGCAATCAATGCACCTGCAGAAGCTGCATTATTATCCACAAAGACATAGACCGGCAAATCGGCATTTAATATTTTGGTACGGATAGAATCTGCATACAAAACCTCCCCTCCGTAGGTATTCATATGGATAAGCACAGCATCAGCATGTTTTTCCATAGCTTCTTCAAAACCCTTTTGAGTATAAATCCAAGTCGTACTGCCTATTTCTTTTTTGATATCAATCTTATAAAAAACAGTTGAACCGGCAAACGTACTCACAGCCGACAGAGCAGCCAAAACAAGTCCTACAATCAATACTTTTATGCGCATTATTTTAATATTTTCTCCAAATATACTATAAATTCAAAAATAATTGTTTACATTTGTACCGAAAATATTATAGAAAAATTTTCAAAAGAGCTCTTTATTTTGCATCCTTCAGTATAAATAACTGACAATCATTTACTTGCTTTTTTTAGGAAGTTTTTTCATAATATGGTTATGAGCCATATGGTTCTGTATTA
>CAZOUH010000003.1:4638-22745 GCA_964582935.1 uncultured Paludibacter sp. | reverse complement strand
GACGAGCTCTTTTGAAATAAATTATTATTGATATATGAACACAAAACTGCAGGAATTAACTGATAAAATCTATTCGGAAGGAATAGAAAAAGGACAGGAAGAGGCTGCAAAAATCATTGCCCAAGCGGAGCAGCAGGCAGCTGAGATTGTTGCCAATGCTGAAGCTCAAGCTGATAAAACGCTGAAGTCTGCCGAAGAAAAAGCAAACGAGTTGATGCAAAATACCCAAGTGGAAATCAAGTTATTTGCACAGCAGGCACTCAATGCCCTAAAAACCGAAATCACGGATATTGTTTGCGGAGAGGTCGTGACGTCTAACGTGCAAGCTGCTGCTGTCGATAAAGAATTTATGAAGAAAATACTCCTGATTATGACCGAGAGTTTAGCTAAAAATCAGGAAGTAACGATAGAAACTCAGCAGGCGAAAGAATTGACGGATTATTTTAAATCCAATGCTAAGAACCTGTTAGATAAAGGTGTGAAGATTGTGGCTGTCAATCATATCAAAACTGATTTTTCTATTGTTGCCGAAAAAGGGGGCTATAAAATCAATTTCGGCGAAGAGGAATTCATCGCTTATTTCAAAGAGTTTTTGAGACCACAATTAGTAGATCTGCTGTTTTGATGTACAAACTACTCAAACCAACATCCAATTATTACTACTTGGTGTCCGGATTGCCTGATTTGCAAAAGGATGATGCCAAGGGTTTTTTGTCTCCGCAGGATTTAATGGCTGAGATAATGCCGCAATTGAGTGCGGAGGATACGCAGTTATTACGCCTGCTTTATGCGGCATACGACAATCAGAACTTCTTGGCACTTTTGCGTGATAAAGATGCCGTTTTAGATGATAGAGGATTTTTGAAAAGATCGGATTGGGAAGAGTTACTCCAATTTTTCAAGGAAGAAGACAATCCTTCAGATGAACGCTTACTACCGTATTTTGCCGGATATTATCTGCAAACCAAATCAGAAGAGGATTTTCTAAAGGGTTGGTCTGATGAGGATTATCTTTCTGGCTTGTATTACGATTATGCGATGCAGTCTTCCAATCAGTTTGTCAGCGCGTGGTTTGAATTTAATTTGAACCTCAATAACCTGCTGACAGCTATTCTTTGCCGCAAACATCAATTGCCACAAGAAAAGCTAATCATTGGAAGTACGGAGATTGCTAAAATTTTAAGGACAAGTCACGCCCGTGATTTTGGTATTTCCAATCTCTTTGAATATACGGAAGAGGTGATTAAGTTGTCGGAAGATACAGATTTGTTGGAACGCGAAAAGAAAATTGATGCCTTGAAATGGGATTGGTTGGATGAACATACCTTCTTCAATTATTTTTCTATCGAAAGGGTATTGGCATATGTGTTAAGGGTGGAAATGCTTCAACGTTGGAAGATGCTGTCTGTAGAATCCGGTGCTCAAATTTTCAGAGAATTACTGCTGTCGATGAAAGAAGGAATAAAAATAAACGCATAAATATTACACACAATTATAATGTCAACAAAAGGAATAGTAAAAGGAATTATTTCTAACTTAGTTACCGTTGAAGCAGATGGTCCCGTGATGCAAAATGAAATTGCATACATTCAGCTTGGCGATACCAAATTGATGTCAGAAGTGCTGAAAGTAAACGGCAATGATGCTTTTGTACAGGTTTTTGAAAGTACGCGCGGACTGCAAGTGGGCAATAAAGTGGAATTTACCGGACATATGTTGGAAGTTACTTTAGGTCCCGGTTTATTATCCAAAAACTACGACGGCTTGCAAAATGATTTGGATAAACTAACAGGCATCTTTTTACATCGTGGTGAGTATAATTTTCCACTTGATAAGGAAGCTTTGTGGCATTTTTTACCGTTAGTATCGCCCGGAGATGTGGTAGAAGCCGGTTCATGGTTGGGTCAGGTGGATGAAAATCACCAGCCTCATAAAATTATGGTGCCTTTTGCCTTTGAAGGAAGTTATACGGTGAAAAGTGTTGCCAAAGCAGGAGATTACACCATCATGGATACGATTGCCGTTGTGACAGATGCTGCCGGCAAAGACATCAACCTGAATATGATTCAAAAATGGCCTGTTAAAAAAGCCATCAACATACATACAGAAAAACCGCGTCCTTTTAAATTATTGGAAACGGGCGTGCGCATCATTGATACTGCTAATCCTATTGTAGAAGGTGGAACCGGTTTTATTCCCGGTCCTTTTGGTACGGGAAAAACGGTGTTGCAACATGCCATTTCCAAACAAGCTGAAGCTGATATCGTGATTATAGCTGCTTGTGGCGAAAGGGCGAATGAGGTGGTAGAGATTTTTGTGGAATTCCCCGAATTGGATGACCCCCATACTGGTCGTAAATTGATGGAGCGTACCATCATCATCGCCAATACTTCCAATATGCCGGTGGCTTCACGCGAAGCTTCTGTATATACTGCCATGACAATTTCCGAATATTATCGTGCCATGGGTTTGAGGGTGTTGATGATGGCAGACTCAACTTCGCGCTGGGCACAGGCACTGCGTGAAATGTCGAACCGCATGGAGGAACTGCCCGGTCAGGATGCTTTCCCCATGGATTTGTCAGCCATTATAGCCAACTTTTATTCACGTGCAGGATATGTGCATTTAAAGAATGGTGAAACCGGTTCCATTACCTTTATTGGTACGGTATCACCTGCCGGTGGAAACCTGAAAGAGCCGGTGACTGAAAGTACCAAAAAAGCTGCGCGGTGTTTCTATGCGCTTGATCAATCCCGAGCTGACCATAAACGCTATCCGGCTGTCAACCCGATCGACAGCTATTCTAAATACATTGAATATCCTGAATTTGAGTCGTATATAGCTGAAGTGATTTCTCCGCAATGGACAAATTTGGTGAATGATATGAAAACGATTCTTCAAAGGGGAAAAGAAGTACATGAACAAATCAATATTTTGGGGGATGATGGTGTTCCGGTTGATTACCACGTGACCTTCTGGAAGTCGGAGGTAATCGATTTTACCATCTTACAGCAAGATGCATTTGATAAGGTAGATGCTGTATCTTCCTTAGAAAGACAACATTATATGTTGAATTTAGTGATGGATATCTCTAATTCAGATTTTGAATTCACCGGTTTTATCAATGTGATGGATTATTTCAAGCGGGTCATCAACGTATTGAAACAAATGAATTACTCGGTTTTTCAATCTCCTGAATTCAAGGCTTATGAGGCTGATTTAAAAAACATCTTGGCAGAAAGGACTAAATAAGAATAAGAATATGGAAATAAAAGCTTTTCAGAAGATATATACGAAAATTACCCGGATTACCAAGGCAACTTGTTCTTTACGTGCCACTGGAGTGGGAAATGAGGAGTTGGCAACGGTTGCCGGCAAATTGGCACAGGTGGTGAAAATTCAGGGTGATGAGGTTACCTTGCAGGTTTTTAGTGGTACAGAAGGTATCCCTACTGATGCAGAAGTGGTTTTTTTGAAGAAATCTCCTACTTTGAAAGTCAGCGATCAGTTAGCTGGACGGTTTTTTAATTCTTTTGGTGATCCGATTGATGGTGGACCTACCGTTGAAGGGGAAGAACGTGAAATTGGCGGTCCATCGGTAAACCCTGTGCGTCGCAAACAACCCTCTGAACTGATTGCAACCGGTATCGCCGGTATTGATTTGAACAATACTTTGGTGTCCGGACAAAAAATTCCTTTTTTCGCCGACCCCGATCAGCCTTTTAATCAGGTGATGGCGACGGTGGCTTTGCGTGCGCAAACGGATAAAATTATCCTGGGCGGCATGGGCTTGACCAATGATGATTACTTGTATTTTAAAAATACTTTCAGCAATGCGGGTGCATTGAATCGCATTGTCAGCTTTGTGAATACGACTGAGAATCCGCCAGTGGAACGTTTGCTGATTCCGGATATGGCATTGACTGCTGCGGAATATTTTGCCATTGATAAGAATGAGCGCGTGTTGGTGTTGCTGACGGATATGACTTCTTATGCAGACGCTTTGTCGATTGTATCCAATAGGATGGATCAGATTCCTTCCAAAGACTCCATGCCCGGTTCTTTGTATTCGGATTTGGCAAAAATATACGAGAAAGCTGTACAATTCCCCGAAGGTGGTTCGATTACTATTATTGCAGTAACTACTTTGTCCGGCGGTGATATCACGCACTCTATTCCTGACAACACAGGTTATATAACCGAAGGTCAGCTTTTCCTGAGACGTGATTCGGATGTTGGAAAAGTGATAGTCGATCCTTTCCGTTCTTTGTCGCGTTTGAAGCAGTTGGTAATCGGCAAGAAAACCCGCGAAGATCATCCGCAGGTCATGAATGCTGCGGTACGCTTGTATGCAGATGCTGCGAATGCCAAGACTAAATTGGAGAATGGTTTCGACTTGACGGATTATGATGAAAGGGCATTGGCATATGCCAAAGATTATGCAGCACATTTGATGGCTATTGATGTGAATATCAATACAGATCAGATGTTGGATGTGGCTTGGGATTTATTTGGTGAACATTTTACAAAAACGGAAGTAAATATCAGACAGGATTTGGTCGATAAATATTGGAAATAAGCAATAGTTTACAATGCTTATTATGTGATTTTCAGAGGGAAATCATTGTTTACATTTTACACCTAAATAAAATAAACATGGAAAATAATTTAAAATTAGAACATGTTGAAGAAAAATTAATTGTTCTAAGAGAACAGAAGGTCTTGATGGATTACGATGTGGCTGCAATTTATGGAGTCGAAACTAAGCGAATTAATGAAGCAGTAAAAAATAATCCGGAAAAATTCCCCTTGGGATATGTCTTTGAAATTTCTGAAGAAGAGCTTTTGTTTTTGCGGTCGAAATTTTCGACCGCAAAAGTAAGCATGAAGAGATATATGCCAAAAGCGTTTACAGAAAAGGGATTGTATATGCTTGCAACCATTTTGAAAAGTGAAAAGGCAACGAGTACAACCATAGTAATTATTGAGACTTTTGCAAAGCTGAGGAAGTTTACAAGAACTTTATCAGAGTTTTATGAAAATCCCGATGAGGTTCATAAGCAAAAGCTTACAAAAAACGGAAACGGCTTATTTACTCAGATTTTGAGTGACGATTTAAAATTAAGTGGAACAGAAACAAGTATAGAATTGAATTTTTCAGTGCTTAAAATAAAGCACACGATAAAAAGAAAATAAAAGTACATGGCAATTCAATTTCAATATAATAAAACATCTTTACAGGCTTTGGAGAAAAACCTGAATATGCGTGTACGTGCACTTCCTACCATCAAAAATAAAGAAAGTGCGTTGCGTGTTGAGGTGAAGAAAGCAAAAGATGAAATTCAAAGCTTGGAGCAAGAGTTGGAAAACCGCATTCTTTCATACGATAAGATGTTGGCGCTCTGGGGTGAATTTGATACATCCCTGCTGAAGGTGAAAGATGTACAAATGAGTATCAAAAAAATTGCTGCCGTTCGTGTTCCTGTGTTGGATGAAGTTATATACGAGATTAAACCTTACAGTCTGTTCAACGCCCCTACATGGTATGCAGATGGCCTGGCGCAATTGAAAGAATTGGCGCAGGTTGGTATTGAGCAGGTTTTTGCCGAGCAAAAGGTACAATTGTTAGAACACGCACGCAAGAAAACCACGCAAAAGGTAAATTTGTTTGAAAAGGTACAAATACCGGGTTATGAAGATGCTATATTGAAGATCAAGAGATTTATGGAAGATGAGGAAAATCTTTCCAAATCATCCCAAAAAATCGTGAAGTCACGGCAAGAAAGACAAAGAGAGGAGGAAGTGTTATGATAGTCAAGATGCGAAAATATTCTTTTTTAGTATATCATAAGACCTACTTGGAGTTCTTGAACAAAATCAGGGAAATTGGTGTGCTACACATCATTGAGAAGTCTGAAGGAACTCCCGAAAATGAAGAGTTGACACAGAAAATGCAGCTCAGCACCGGATTACGTGCTTTGTTGAAGAAACTGCAAGACACCTTGCCTAAAGGGGCAGAGCCTATGAAGGCAGACCAGAGTGCCGATGGGAAAGCCTTGCTGCAAGAAATTGAAAATAGCTACGATTTATTGGAATCACAGTTTCAGAAATTACAATTGGCTGAACGGGAGTGGGAGAGAATGGAGGTATGGGGTAATTTCTCACACGGCAGATTACAGGAATTGCAAGAGGCTGGTTTTGACTTGCGCTTTTTTAGTTGTCATGAGCGAAAATTTGATCCAGAGTGGGAAGTGTTGTACAACGCTTTTGAAATTGATACAGTTGGTATTTATAAGTATTTTGTGACCGTCAATAAACCGGATGTTGTGCTTGATATTGACGCAGATCCCATTCAGCTGTCGGATAAAAATGCCGCTGACATCCAAGCAGAAATCATATCTCTCCAAAAAGAAATTGAGACTTCCAAGGAATCAATCCGGCAGTTTGCCATTGCACATTATCATGATTTACAAGTCTTCAGCACACAAGTGTCCGGCGAGATCGATTTTTCAAAAGTCGTATTGAATACCACTGCACAAGTGGATGAAAAGGTGATGTTGTTGGAAGGGTGGTGTCCGGAACAAAATACTGCCCAACTGAATGAATATCTTGAAGCATCCGGCATCTATTATGAGTCGGCAAAACCAACAGATACGGAAAAAGTTCCCATCAAACTGAAAAATAACAAATTTACCAAGTTGTACGAAATGATTGGGGAATTGTACGATTTGCCCAATTATCATGAATTGGATTTGACGCCATTTTTTGCGCCATTCTTCTTGCTGTTCTTCGGCTTGTGCGTAGGTGATACCGCTTATGGTTTGTTGATTTTCATAGGGGCACTCATCATGCGCAGCAGGGTAAAAGAATCTATGAAACCTATGTTTTCATTGGCTGCCTGGTTGGGCGCATCTACCATCGTATTGGGGTTGGTGACCGGTACTTTTTTCGGTTTCAGCTTGATTGATGCAGATATACCTTGGTTAGAAAAGTTTAAGGTTTTCATGTTAGATTCTAATAAATTATTTTATGCTTCTCTGATTATAGGTGTGGTGCAGATACTCTTCGGAATGATTATTCAGGCAGTAGGAAAAGTGATTCGATATGGCTGGACTGCTTCTTTTGCCAATTGGGGCTGGCTGCTGATTATCATGGGTATGGGCGGTACTTTCTTAGCATCTCAAGTATATGAAATAGATACGCAAATCGTAAATTATCTGTATTACGGCTTTGGTGGAGTGGGTGCTGTTTTCGTTTTCATCTTGAACGATATTAAACGTAATCCGTTGATCAATGTAGGTGCAGGTATCTGGGATGCCTATAATATGGTAACCGGATTGTTAGGCGATTTGTTGTCCTACATCCGCTTGTTTGCTTTGGGTATTTCTTCCGGAGTCATGGGATTCGTGTTCAATGATTTAGCCTTTAAGTTAAGTGGAGATATTCCCGTAGTCAGCACTTTGATCATGTTGGTAATATTGATTTTTGGACATGGTATGAATATCTTTATGGCGGGTTTGGGGGCTTTTGTGCATCCCATGCGCCTGACTTTCGTAGAATTTTATAAAAATGCCGGTTTTGAGGGGGGGGGCAAAAAGTACAAACCGTTTAAACAACCGGTACAGGATTGATTAAAAACATATTTAATAAAAATAAAAACAACTTCAATAAAAAATTATGGAACCTATTATTTTAGCGTATATTGGTATTGGTTTGATGATCGGTTTGTCAGGCGTGGGCAGCGCATACGGTGTTACCATTGCAGGAAATGCTTCTATCGGAGCACTGAAGAAAAACCCGGATGCTTTTGGTAATTATATGGTTTTAAGTGCCCTTCCGGGAACACAGGGTTTGTATGGTTTTCTTGGCTATTTCTTATTACAAACACATTTGGTAGCTGACATGAGTTGGGGTGCTGCTGCTGCCATCTTTGGTGCAGGCTTGACATTGGCATTGACAGGTTTATTGTCTGCTATCCGTCAAGGTCAGTTGTGTGCCAACGGCATTGCAGGCATTGGTTCCGGCTATGATGTGTTTGGTAAAACACTGATTTTGGCAGTGTTCCCCGAGCTGTATGCCATCGTGTCTTTAGCAGCTGTTTTCATGATCGGTAATGCATTGTAAAATAGAATGTAAAGCTTTTAAAAAGCTCAAACATATTAACTGTTTGGGCTTTTTGTGTTTTGTGTTCAGCTAAAAAAACTTACTTTTGCAGGGAAAATATCAACATGGATTATCGAAGATATTTTAAATAACACCTTCACACATGGCAAGGAAAAAGGGAAAATGGAAAAAGTTCATGCAAAAGATTCGTTTTCAATATCGTGTTTCGATACTGAATGAGAATACGTTGGAAGAATCTTGGTTCGTTCGATTGTCCAGATTTTCCGTGTTTATTTATTTGTCTTTTTTTATCCTGCTTACCTTCCTGATTTTAGCATCCATCATTATTTTTACGCCGCTGAGGTATTATCTGCCCGGCTATGGCAGTCCGGACGACCGCATTCAAATCATTAATAAATCATTTCAAGTCGATTCGCTGCTGAATCAGATGGAGTTGCAAGCCAAATATTTAGAGGTGGTAAAAGGAATAATTTCCGGTGATGTTACCTATGATTCCGTGCAGATGAATGATACGGTTGCCCTGAAAGAAAGAGCCGAGCTGTTGGTTGAAAAATCAAAAGCTGAAAAAGATTTTGTGGCGCGTTATGAAAGAGATGAGAAATACAACCTTTCATCGCTCGCTCCCAACGGAACAGAGCGTGTTTTGGTATTTTTCAAACCCACCAAAGGTGTGATAACCTCTTCCTTTAATCTTCAGGATAAATCATATGGTATATCCGTGTTGACTTCTCCGCACGAGGCGGTCGTCAGCGTGCTGAACGGGACTGTTATTTATGCCTCCTATTCATTTAGTCACGGTGGTATCATCCAAGTGCAACATGAAGATAACTATGTGTCCATCTACAAGCATAATTCCCAATTGCTTAAGAAAGTAGGTGATGTGGTCAAAGCCGGAGAAGTGATTGCTTTTACCGGTGACGATAATGTGTTGAGCACCCAAGATCAATTCTGCTTTGAATTATGGAAACAGGGGAATCCTGTCAATCCGGAAGAGATTATCGTATTCTAAAGACAGTCTAAAAGTATAATTTGAATATTCAAAAGAAAAATATTGCCATACTCGGCTCAACCGGTTCAATAGGAACGCAAGCTTTGGAGGTGATTGGGGAACATCCTTCTCTTTTTGATGTGTATGCCCTCACCGCAGGAAGTAATATTGAGCTGTTGATTCGACAGGCACGTCAATTCTTACCGGAAATGGTGGTGATTGGCAATGAAAAGTATTATCCGCAATTAAAAGAAGCTTTGTCGGACTTGCCGGTGAAAGTCTTTGCAGGATTAGATGCCATTGTGCAAGTAGCGGAGATGGAGCCGATTGATATCGTGCTGACAGCCATGGTGGGTTATGCAGGGCTCAAACCGACTATATCTGCCGTTAAAGCCGGAAAACGCATCGCCTTGGCTAATAAAGAAACTTTGGTGGTTGCAGGCGATTTAATCAATAGTTTGTGTCAAGATTATGGAGCTTCCATCATACCGGTGGACTCAGAACATTCGGCTATCTTTCAATGTTTAACCGGAGAAAGTGTGGACTCAGTTGAAAAATTGATATTAACGGCTTCGGGGGGTCCTTTTCGTACTTACAATTTGAAAGCTTTGGAAGAAGTGACACCCGCACAGGCATTGAAACATCCCAACTGGAATATGGGAGCAAAGATTACCGTTGATTCTGCAACCATGATGAATAAGGGTTTCGAAGTGATAGAAGCCAAATGGTTGTTCGGCATTCCGCCTGAAAGAATTGAAGTCATCGTGCATCCGCAGTCCATCATTCATTCCATGGTTCAATTTGTAGATGGATCCATCAAAGCCCAAATGGGTTTGCCGGATATGAAGTTGCCGATTCAGTACGCCTTTGCTTATCCCGAGCGTGTACAAACGAAATTTCCACGCATGGATTTTAATCTTTTTCCACATTTCACATTTGAACAGCCGGATTTGGAAAGATTTAGAAATCTCGAATTTGCCTATCAAGCCATTGAGCAAGGTGGAAATGCACCTTGTGTACTCAATGCCGCGAATGAAGTGGTGGTGGATGCTTTTCTGAAAGAAAAAATTGGCTTTTTAGAGATGAGTAATGTGATCGAATCTGTGATGAACAGCATGTGTTTTATCAATAAACCAACTTATGAGGATTATGTGCAAACTGATGAGGAGACACGAAAAAAAACAATAGAAATAGTGGCTTCCATAAGCCGGTAGATAATTTTAATCAGCAATATATATATTTAAATAAATGGAGACTTTCTTAATCAAGACATTACAGTTGATACTCAGTTTATCAATTTTGGTTTTTCTGCATGAGTTCGGACATTTCTTTTTCGCCCGATTATTTAAGGTCAGGGTGGATAAATTTTATATGTTTTTCAATCCTAAAATTTCAATTGTAAGGGCAAAAAAGATCAATGGCAAATGGGAAGTGAAATTTTTTGCACCCAATGTGCCGGCAAGCGAACGTCAAGTATTGAATTCGCAAGGAATCGGGAGGGTGGACGATAAAGGCAAGCCTATTATGGAACCAATCCCGCTGCATGAATTGCCGGATGATGACTGGAGAAAGCATCCTGAGAGTACAGAGTGGGGCATTGGCTGGTTGCCATTGGGAGGCTATTGCAAAATTGCAGGTATGATTGACGAATCCATGGACAAGACACAGATGACTGCGCCGCCTCAGCCTTGGGAATATCGCGCAAAATCGGTGTGGCAACGCTTACCCATCATCATAGGTGGCGTATTGGTCAATTTCATTTTAGCCATGGTCATTTATGCTGCTGTGCTTTTTACTTGGGGAAAGGAATATCTGCCATTTGAAAACGCACATTATGGTTTTCAGTTTTCTCCCACATTGATTGAGAACGGATTCCAACACGGAGATAAAATTCTTTCAGTCGATAATCATGCTGTCGAGCAGCAATCTGATTTTATAGAAAAATTGCTGATTGACGGTGGGCGGGAAGTTCAAGTGCTTCGTGAGGATTCTTTGCTGAAAACCATTGATTTACCTAAAGATTTTGCACAACAAGTGCTTGCATCCGGCGAGTTGAGTCTGATTGCTGTCCGATTCCCGTTTGTGGTCGAGGATGTTCAGCCGGGCACACCTGCATACAATGCACATCTGCAAAAAAATGACAGTATTGTGGCTATCAATGAGGAGTCTTGTAGCATGTACCAAGATGTTGCTGCTGCTTTAGAGGATCATGCCGGAAATGAAATTTTATTGTCCTTTTACAGAAAAGGTGAGTTGCATCATGCTCCTATGGTATTGACTGAGAGTGGTAAAATGGGGATAGTATTACGCCCTTTATATACTTTTTTCGAGACCAAAAGAATAGAATACGGTTTACTTGAATCCGTTCCTGCAGGTATTGCCTTAGGATGGAATACCTTGGTAAGTTACGTAAAACAATTCAAATTGGTGTTCACCAAAGAAGGCTCTAAACAATTGGGCGGTTTTGGAAGTATAGGCAAAATGTTCCCTGCAGTATGGGATTGGCAAGTCTTCTGGAATATGACCGCTCTATTGTCCGTTATATTAGCTTTTATGAATTTCTTACCCATTCCTGCTTTAGATGGCGGACATGTCATGTTCTTGGTATATGAAATGATAACCGGTCGAAAACCCGGAGATAAATTTATGGAACGTGCACAAACAATCGGCATGCTGCTGCTGTTTGCATTGCTGATTTATGCAAACGGAAATGATATTTTTAAAGCATTTTTCAAATAGCCCGTGCAATTTCTAAATAATTCTTATTAAGCATTTGATTATTATAACGAAATCAGTATCTTTGTCAAGATTTCCGAATTTTCAAAACGTAATGAATAAAACTTAATAATAATCATTTCGGCTGGGAGCAGATGGATTGAAAAATAAGCATTTAGATTGCTTAGGTTTTATCCGGGTTGTTCATAAGCCATTAAAAAACAATTAATCACATATGAAGAAACAGTTATTATTTGCGCTTACAGTTTCGGTTGCAATGTTGTTTGGCTCTTGCAAGAATCTTTCTGATTTGGATCCAAACTTATTTACTTGTACGCCAAATCCTCTTGAAGCCAAAGCAGGCAAGGTAGAAGCAACCGTTACCGGAACTTTCCCGGTGAAGTATTTTAAGAAAAATGCTGTTGTTACTGTTACTCCTGTCCTTAAAAATGCGGATGGTTATGAAGTAAAAGGTGCCCCAAGTGTTTTCCAAGGAGAAAAAATAGTTGGAAATGATCAAGTTATTGCGTATAAAGCCGGTGGAAATTACACCCTCAATGCCTCTTTTGATTATGTACCTGAATTAGCGGTTAGTGAGTTATATCTTGAATTTAATGTAGTAGCCAAGAAGAAAAACTACGATTTGAAACCTGTTAAAGTAGCTGATGGCGTAAACGCCAGTTCAGAACTCGCACAAAAAAGTTTTAAAGACGAATTGGGTGCTGCCCTCATCGCTGATAAATTTGAACGCGACATCATGGAAATGACCGATGCTGAGATCTTGTTCTTGATCCAACAGTCTGTGGTTCGTAAATCTGAAACATCTACTGATGACATTAAAGCATTAACTCAAAAAATAGTTGAAGCAAAAGACGCATTAAACAAAACAGTTGAAAACTTGAAAATTTCTGCTTATGCGTCACCCGACGGACCCATTGACTTAAATACCTCTTTGGCTGAACGTCGCCAGAAAGAAACTGCAAAATTTTTAAATGCAGAATTAAAGAAAATTAAATCCCCTCTTGAAATAGAAACCAGATTTACTCCGGAAGATTGGGATGGTTTCCAAAAGTTGATGGAAAAATCAAACATTCAGGATAAACAATTAATCTTGCGTGTATTGTCTATGTACGCTGATCCGGAACAACGTGAACGTGAAATCAAAAATCTTTCTGAAGCTTTCAAGCAAATTGCTGATGAGATTTTACCACAACTTCGTCGTTCTCAATTACAATTGATTGTTAAGGTAACAGGAAAATCAGACGAGGAGATAGCCAAGTATGCCAAGGAAGATGTGTCTAAATTAGATGTGGAAGAATTGCTGTACGCTGCTACACTGACTAATAATTTGAATGAAAAGGCTGTCATTTATCAGAAAGCCATTGACGCTTATCCTGCTGATGTAAGAACTTACAATAATTTAGGTGTGGTAAAATATCAGCAAGGTCAAATGGATGAAGCTGCTTCTTTATTTGCAAAATCTCTTGAAAAAGATGCAAGTAACGCTGATGCCAATTACAATGCAGGCTTGTGTGCTTTGGAAAAGGGCGACAACGACAAAGCCATAGAGTATTTTGGTAAAGCAGCCGGTACAAGCGGTAATTTGAAGAATGCAACCGGAACTTATTATGTCGTTACCGGTGATTATGCTAAAGCAAAGTCTTCTTTTGCAGGCGTTAACTCCAATAATGCAGCCCTGTCACAAATCATGAACAAAGAATACAATGCGGCAAAAAACACCTTGGCATCAGTAGGAAATCCGGATGCAACAACTGCTTATCTGTCGGCTATCGTTGCTGCTCGCACCAACGACAAAGATGGTGTTTATTCCAATCTTAAAACTGCTGTTGGCAAGCAAGCAGATTGTGGTGCTAAAGCAGCTAAGGATCTTGAGTTTTCTAAATTCTGGGATGATGCTACTTTCCAATCTATTGTGAAATAAATAAAATCTTTCAGATCATACATCATTAAATCCGGTGCAGAACATTGTGCCGGATTTTTTGTTCTAACTTGATGACATCAATCTGTCTAAGCACCTAACAGTGAATTATTAAAGTGAGAAAGTTTTCGCGGTTCCGAAATGTAAAAATATCTAAGATATTTTATTACTCAGCATTTTAAGACTATATTTGTGTCATTATTTTAATATTAAAAGATATTGTGATAAAAGGATCTAAAGTTATTGAAAACGAGCAAATTATCGATAAAATCGTAGCAGGAATACAAGAGAAAAAAGGCAAAAATATTGTCGTGGTTAATATGCAAAAACTGAAAGAAGCTCCTTGTAGCTATTTTGTAATCAGCGAAGGGGATTCCAATATTCATGTGAGCGCAATTGCTAACTCTATCAAAGATTATGTCGCTGAAAGTATTGATGTTAAGCCGATTGCCTCTGCGGGATTTGAGAATAGTGAATGGATAGCCATGGATTACGGACAAATTATTGTGCACGTGTTTCAGCGTCCGGCACGGGAGTTTTATGATATCGAACACCTATGGGAGGATGCAGAGTTGATACGGAAAGATCATTTAAATTAATAAGACCGGTATGGAACAAAAGAATATAAAAACAACACCGCCACCAAAAAAAATCCCCGGGAAAACCCCTCCGGGAAAGAAACCGAAATTCAATGTGTTTTGGATCTACGGAATCATTATTTTGATTCTGATAGGATTTAATTTTTTTGGTGAAAAATCCGCAGTCAAACAAATCGACTCGTACCCGGTTTTTAAACAATATGTCGCCGACGGGTATATCGAAAGCATTGAGGTTTTTTCTCAGAAAAATCAGGTTGATGCCATCGTAAAAGACAGCATTCCTTATTTAAAAGAAATTTTCGGAGAACAATATGAAACCTACCAACGCGACAGAAAAGTTACGGTGAAAATTTCGAGTGTTGATAAATTTGATGAATTCATCTCTGAAATAGATTTTCAACAGGTATCATACAAAGAAAGCAAGAATTATTTTGAGCTTTTTTTATACAGCGTCCTGCCTTTTTTACTGTTAATCCTCTTCTTTGTTTTTATGACGAGGAGGATGTCCGGACAGATGGGTGGAAGCGGCGGACCGGGAGGCATTTTTAATGTGGGGAAGTCGAGGGCACAATTGTTTGACAAAGGAAATACTGTTGATAAGATAACTTTTAAAGATGTGGCGGGATTAGCCGGAGCCAAACAGGAAATTGAGGAAATTGTGTCTTTCTTGAAAAATCCGGGAAAATATACCGAGTTAGGAGGAAAAATACCAAAAGGAGCTTTATTGGTCGGACCTCCGGGAACAGGTAAAACCTTATTAGCTAAAGCGGTTGCCGGAGAGGCAGACGTTCCTTTCTTTTCCATGTCAGGTTCTGATTTCGTAGAGATGTTTGTCGGAGTGGGAGCTTCGCGCGTTCGCGATCTGTTCCGTCAAGCAAAAGAAAAAGCACCCTGTATCATCTTTATAGATGAAATTGATGCTGTAGGTCGTTCTCGTGGGAAAAACCCCAATATGGGTAGTAATGATGAAAGAGAGAATACCTTGAATCAATTGCTTACCGAGATGGACGGTTTTGGATCGAATAGCGGCGTAATTATTTTAGCTGCTACCAACCGTGCTGATATATTGGATAAAGCTTTGTTGCGTGCCGGTCGATTTGACAGGCAAATTCATGTTGACTTGCCGGATATTCATGAACGTAAACAAATATTCAATGTGCATCTTCGTCCGGTAAAAATCGACGAATCGGTGGATGTTAACTTCTTAGCCAAACAAACACCCGGTTTTTCCGGTGCTGATATCGCCAATGTATGTAATGAAGCAGCTTTGATTGCTGCCAGAAAAAGCAAATCTTTTGTGAGCAAACAAGATTTCTTGGATGCTGTTGATCGCATTGTCGGAGGTTTAGAAAAGAAAAATAAAATCATCACGCAGTCTGAGAAAAAATCAATTGCTTATCATGAAGCAGGACATGCCACGATCAGCTGGGTGTTGGAGCACGCTAATCCATTGGTGAAAGTGACTATTGTTCCAAGAGGCGAAGCATTGGGTGCAGCCTGGTACTTGCCGGAGGAACGACAATTAACCGAACGTGATCATTTGTTGGATGAAATGTGTTCCACTTTGGGTGGACGGGCAGCTGAGGAAGTATTTCTCAATCAACTGTCAACCGGTGCCATCAACGATTTGGAGCGGGTTACAAAAAGAGCCTACGCCATGGTTGCCTACTTTGGAATGAGCGACAAACTACCTAATTTGAGCTATTATGATTCTTCTGGAGCGTCTGATTATGGATTCACCAAGCCTTATAGTGAAAAAACTGCCGAATTGATTGATGCTGAAGCCAAGAGAATTGTCGCTGAACAGTATCAACGGGCTAAGGAAATTTTGAGACAACATGCTGATGGTCACAAGAAGTTAGTTGATTTGTTGTTAGTAAGGGAGGTTATATTTGCCGAAGATTTAGAAGATGTTTTTGGAGCGCGTCCTTGGGCATCGAGGCACGATGAGCTGATGCTGCAAAATGACAATGACAACGGGAAAGACCAAAAACAAATTCAAGAACAAACGCAAGAAAAAACTCAAGGTCAAGAAGATCACCCTACAAAGGAATCTACGGACCAATCGGATAACGAATCTGAAAACCAATCGGACAACAAATCTGAAAACAAATCGGATAATTCCATAGAGGTATAAAAGGAAAATAAATGAAGCAGCCATCTTCCCGCCAGGTCATCCTTGAAAGGATTATTCGTGTTCAGGAAAGCCGCGCCATCACAAGTAATGCTGAAGGCGGTCGTGACGCATGGCAGCAAGAGGAACTTTCTTTAAACCGGCTTTTTCAAGATGATATCTTTTCTTTGTCTGAAGAAGATAAAATGAATTATTTTTGTCAGACACTTGAATCTTTAAAAGGTGAATGTTTCCTTTGCGAGGATGAGCAGGATGTGTACACAAAACTGGCAGACTTAGTGCAAAAAAAATCTTTGTCCGCTTTGTTTACAAGGGATTCATCCATCGCAGAAAAATTACATCAATACAAAATCACTGTCGATACAGACGAAGAAAAATTAAATGATGTAGTAGCTGCGGTTACGAGCTGTGAATATTTGATAACACGAACAGGAAGTGTTTTGGTGAGTTCTGCTGCTGCAGCGGGCAGAAAACTCCACGCCTTTCCACCCATCCATATCATCATTGCTCATAAAAATCAGTTGGTTGATGATCTGAAAACAGCATTGGACGGTATGCAGCAGAAGTATAAAAAGTCACTGCCCTCAGTGGTTTCAGTCATTACCGGTCCGAGCAGAACAGCAGATATAGAAAAAACTTTGGTGCTGGGAGCACATGGTCCGAAAGAATTAATTATCTTTGTTCAGCAAAAATAACAGAATCCATGATATTCCATGAATAATTTCTTGCAACGCACGCTGAGCGGATTATTTTTTGTTGTGATTATTGTAGGCTCAATACTCATCAGCCCTTATACCTTTGCGCTTGCATTTGCCATCATCTCTGCATGGACGGTGCGCGAGTTTCATAAATTGACCAACATCCAAAGCCAGGTGGATGTTAATTCCATTCTTGCTATTATAGGGAGTGTAATTTTGTTTCTTACCTCTTTTTTCTTTGCGTCAGGCTTATTGCAATACCCTGTTTATTCTGTGTATGCGTTTTACGTGGTCATGGTACTTATTTTTGAATTGTATCGCATGAAAAAAAATCCCCTGCATAATTGGGCTTACTTTTTATTGGGACAGATCTTTATTGCGCTGCCATTTTCCTTGCTGAATTATATATTGTACATAGATAAAACCTTCCATCCCTGGTTGTTAATTGCCATGTTTGCAACTATATGGCTCTATGATTCGGGTGCTTATCTTGTCGGTATGGCGATAGGCAAACATAAAATGTTTGAAAGGATATCTCCCAAAAAGACCTGGGAAGGGTTTGCGGGAGGCACCTTGGTAGCCCTGATTGTTGGATATGTATGCTCCATTTTCATCACTGATATCAGTCTGATTGCATGGTTGTTTTTTGCCGAAATCGTTGTGGTTTTCGGCACCTTCGGAGATTTGATGGAGTCGTTGATGAAGAGGACGATTCACGTGAAAGACTCCGGAGATGTTATTCCTGGGCACGGGGGACTGTTGGATCGATTTGACAGTATGTTGATGGCAGCACCTGCAATTTTCATTTATTTGAGTTTTCTGTTTAAATAATTATGACTATTATGAATTTCGACTCCATACGGTGTTATAATGCTGAAGAAATACCTGCTGCACTTGAACGCTTAAGTAA
>CAZOUH010000003.1:0-4538 GCA_964582935.1 uncultured Paludibacter sp. | reverse complement strand
TATCCTTGGATTGAAGATTTTGTAAGGGTGAACAAAAGTTTCATTGTCAGACGAAGTCCCGGTGCCAAGCAAATGCTCGATGCTTTACAAATGCTTTCAGCATATATAAAACACACCATTCGTGATAAAAATCAATCCATTTGGATTGCACAACGAGAAGGCAGGGCGAAAGATGCTGATGACAGAACGCAGGAAAGTCTGTTGAAAATGTTTAATATGGGCGGTTCGGGCAGTATTGCTAATAATTTATCAGCCCTGCATATTTGTCCTTTGACCATTTCTTACGAATATGATCCGTGCGATTATCTGAAAGCGAAAGAATTTCAACAGAAAAGAGATAATCCGGATCACCTCAAAAGCCAGGAAGATGATTTACTCAACATGAAAACCGGCATAATGGGGTTCAAAGGTAAAGTCGTTTATACCTTGAGTCAGGAAATTAGTTCCGAATTATTTGGTCTGCAAGCAGCATATCCCAATCGCAATGAGTTGTATAAAGCAATTGCCCAACTTATCGATCAAAGAATTCACAGTAATTATACAATTTTTAATGTCAACAGGATGGCATATGATATGTTGCACGCAGTTGAGAAGTTCCAACACTCCTATTCATCTCAAGAAAAAACAGACTTTGAAACATATATAGACAAGCAGATTGATAAAATTGATTTAGTTGAAAAAGATATGGATTTCTTAAAACTCAAAATTCTTGAGATGTACGCCAATCCTTTACACAATAAAATAAATGCCAATCAGTAATTTGATTCTGATTGGCATTCCGTTCTTTCCTCTTTTATTCACGTCAATAGCCTAAAATTTTAAGCATTGATTTATAGCTTTGCTCCTTAGCAAATAGTTTGGTGAAATATTCTCCGTCTTCATCTTTATCAATAATAACCATCTTGGGCGCAGGTATCAGACAATGCTGAATGCCACCGTATCCTCCCAATGATTCTTGGTAAGCTCCGGTATGAAAAAAGCCGATATACTGTTCTCTATCCTGCTGCATTTTTGGCAGAAAGATGGCGTTGGAATGAACTTCAGCATTGTAAAAATCCTCACTGTCGCATGTCAATCCTCCTAAGTTTACACGCTCATATTCAGAATCCCAGTTGTTGATAGCTAAAAAGACGAAGCGTTGATTAATTGCCCAAGTGTCCGGAAGCGTTGTCATAAATGATGAATCAATCATATTCCACAGTTCCCGGTCGTTTTGTTTCTTTTGGTTGACAATAGAGTAGAGCATAGCGCCACTTTCGCCCACAGTGTAAGAGCCGAATTCAGTAAAAATATCAGGCTCCGGCACCTCATGTTTTTCGCAAATTGATTTAATTTGTGCTACTATTTCTTCAGCCACGTATTCGTAGTCATACACCATGTCAAGATGGGTTTGTATGGGAAATCCTCCGCCGATGTTAAGACTGTCAAGATCGGGGCATACTTTTTTTAATTCGCAATACAGATTGATGGCTTTATTCAGTTCGTTCCAATAATATGCTGTGTCTTTCACACCTGTATTGATGAAAAAATGCAACATCTTTAACTTTACCTGTTTGTTGTTGGCGATGTAATTATTGTAATAAGGAATAATATCTTTATAACGGATGCCTAAACGAGAAGTGTAAAAGTCAAACTTAGGTTCTTCTTCAGATGCAATTCGAATACCTACATTAAATTTATGATCAAAATCTTTTAAAAGTAAGTCTAATTCAAATTTATTGTCCAAAATGGGAATTACATTTTTAAATCCTTGATCGATAAGATTTTGAATATTCTCAACATATTGAGGACGTTTAAATCCATTACAGATGACAAATGTATCGTAGTCAAGTTCGCCTTGTTCGTGTAAAGATTCGATGATGTTGATATCAAAAGCAGAGGAGGTTTCAAGGTGTACTCCATGTTTAAGGACCTCTTCCATGATGAATGAAAAGTGAGAACTCTTGCTGCAATAGCAATAATGATATTCACCTTTGTAATCCACTTTAGCCATGGCAACATTAAACATACGTCTGGCTTTCTGTATATTATCACCTATTTTAGGAAGATAAGAGATGCGCAGTGGAGTTCCGTATTGCTTGATGATATCCATCAAAGGGATATCAAACCATTCAAGTTCATCGTCAACCAAGTTAAATTCCTCATTGGGAAACTCGAAGGTTTGTTCGATTAAATCAATATACTTATTTTTCATACGACATTAAATAAATGAAATCCGAATGAGATGGATTCGTAATAAAACAATAAAGTAACTAACACGGATTGCCTTTTATTTTTAAAGGCATGCAAAAGTAATGATTTATTTCTAATTGTATCCATTAAACCCAATTTATTTATCTTTTGCTTGAATATTCATAAATTTGCAAAAGGTAAAAGGTAAAATTTTTCAACTTTAAGTCAATATTTTTACCTTTTGCGCACTATCTTTGTTTTTCTATAACTATTTTTGCAGAGGTTTTGATTTTGTCAATATAAACTGCTCATGAATTAATTCGTGATATTTGTTATCGGATCAGATTTACATTCATATACTTACCAAATTAAAACCACATCAATAGAAGCCGGCTTTACAATGAAAATATTATTAACTATCTAAAGTTTACTGATTATGAATAAAACTATTTTTTTACGACGCATACTGTTTATACTCTTTTTGAGTTCGTTTCTTTCTATGGCGAACAGTCAGACTGCTGTTCAGTCTTTTGGTCATGATACCGGATTTTTTTCCGCCCAGACGGTTTCTACAGATTTTCTGCCTGCACCTGTTGGTTCCGGATCTGCTTGCGTGCGAGCCGGAGCTGTGGCTCCCAATGCTCCTTTAATTTTAGCCGGTAATCCGAATATATTGATGACAGAAGGTTCCTATATAAGGGGTGTGGCATCAACCACTTCTTCCGTAACTAAAATCTCTCCCATTGTCGAATATACCGGAAGTAAAGAGTTTTATACTTCCTTTAAAGTTCTGTTCGGAGATGCTGATGGGGAAGCTACGGTGGGTTCAGGGACATGGGTGTTTGCACAGGGTAAGGGAAATATGTATGCTAACAGTGCAGATTTCACCGGCATTCAATCATTTGTCGCCTTACAATTCACTTTTAAAGAGGATGGGATTGTTGAATTACAGTATAGAGAATCCGGGAAATGGTCGAATGCCGACTTAACAAAAGATGAAATCAGCCAAGGAGTGGTGCACACCATTGAAATCATTGGGAACAATCAGGCTGCCGGTACCGTCAATTATACCTATAATGGTTTAGTTCGTGCTGTTTCATCCTTGAAGTTCGATTTGTACATCAATGGCGAGCTGATTGGTGATGAGTTGACAAAATCGCAATTGGCGGATGACACAAACGTTGAGAGCCTTACCTTTATAGGCAAGAGCAGTGTGGGTAATGCAGCCAATATTTTTATAGATGATGTGGTGGTTTATAACTCCGTTCCTTCACAAATGAATTCCACCAATCCCACCATTGTCATTACAGAATATACACTTCCTGTGATGTCTGCATTGGTAAACGAGCAAGCAGAACAATCTATTACGGTTTCCGGTGTCAACCTGACAGAAGATATTGCTTTATCTGTTACCGGTGAGGATGCAGATTTATTCACTCTGTCTGTTGCTACCATTCCTCACGTCAAAGGAGCTGTTGACAATGAGTCCTTTACAGTAACTTACAAGCCTGTGAAAATCGGAATGCATCGTGCTATGCTCAATTTAAAAAGTACCGGAGCCAATGATGTTACTAAGGTCCTCAACGGAAAATCTATTGATCCATCAACTATTGCTGAGGCTCCTGATGTGATTATCACTGAGGTCTATGGTGGCGGCGGTAATTCCGGTGCACCTTACAGCAATGATTATGTAGAGTTGTACAATACCACCAATGCTCCGATTAATATCGGTGGATGGAGTGTACAGTATTACACCAAAGCCGGAGAAGGAGAGCCGTCAAATACCAATCTCGTTGAAATTCCCGCGGGCAAATCTATTCCGGCACGTTCTCACTTCTTAATACAAGGAGCCGGAGGCGATGATGGCGATCAATTACCTATGCCTGATGTGGTATCTTCGCTCCAAATGGCAGCAGACGGAGGGAAAGTGATTCTATATACCGCAAGCAGTCCTCAAACAATTGATAAGTCGATGCTCAACACCGTGACTGACAATCCAAACTTCAAAGATTATCTGCCTTTTGGAAAAGAACCGCTCCCCATTTGGGGTAGTGCTATGAATGCAAACCCGTCAAAAACCCGATCAGCAGGCAGGAAGAAAGAAAACAATATCTATGTTTATACCCAAAATATTGGAGATGATTTTGAGACGCAGGTACCTTCTCCACAAAGTTCTGACTTGACCACAGTAAGTGGTGTGGAGTTTAAAACCGAGATTGTCGTGAAAAATGGTACGGTGAGTTTCAATGCTGTTGCTGGTTTGTCCGTTGAAATGTACAACCTGTTTGGACAGAAAATTTACAGCACCATCACACAGGATGGCAACAATAGTATAACGCCTCAGGTGCAAGGAGTGGTGATACTGA
>CAZOUH010000002.1:16674-27540 GCA_964582935.1 uncultured Paludibacter sp. | reverse complement strand
CCCCATAGAAAAAAAACTCACCAAATTGCGCTTGCATCATTTGACCATCATGGACATAACGCTCAGCGAGAAAAAATACATGTTCATGAACGCACATGATGCGCTCCAATACTGTCAGAGCTTAATTGATACTGTTCGTAATGCCCATGGAGAAATCAGTCTTTTGTGGCATAATAATTCTGTTGAACAAAATGTTAATTCCTATCAACGAACGCTTTATAAGGATGTGTTGAAGTATATACAAAAAGGCTTGTAAACAAATATGGGCAAAAGAATCCTGATTGCTGTATCCAACGACCTGGTAACTGACCAGCGTGTATTGAAAGTGTCCTCTTCATTATCTAATCATGGATACGCGGTGTTTTTGATGGGCAGAAAGCGTAAGAACACTTTAAACAGCCGGATAGCATTCCCGCATAAAAGATTCCGTTTACTTTTTAATCAATCTTTTTTATTTTATGCTGAACTCAATATCCGCTTATTTTTTTATTTGCTTTTTTCAAAAGCTGATATTTTTTATGCCAATGATACAGACACACTTCCCGCTTGTTTTCTCGCTTCTAAAATCAGGAAGAAACCACTAATATTCGATGCCCACGAGCTTTTCCCAGAGATACCGGAAATTCAGGACAGACCCTTTGTCAAAAAGTTTTGGACAAAAATTGAAGATTGTATATTTCCACACCTCAACACATCCTTTACTGTTTGTGAGTCTATTGCGGACTACTACCAAAAAAAATACAGCATCAACATGCAGGTGATCAGGAATGTACCTCATCTGTCTGAGTCGTCAACAGACAAGCAAATCAATATTCCCAATAAAAAAATCATTTTATACCAAGGTGCTGTCAATATGGGCAGGGGATTGGAATGGGTGATCGATGCCATGCCATACGTTGAAAACGCTGTTTTGTACATCATAGGGGATGGGGATTTACTTACTGAATTAAAGCAAAAGGTAAAAATGCTCGATTTAGAGTCGAAGGTTATCTTCCACGGAAAAGTTTCGGGGGAAGAATTACAGAGCTATACCCCTTCAGGAGATATAGGTTTGTGCCTGTTAGAAAACAAAGGATTAAGTTATTATTACTCCCTGCCCAACAGGGTGTTTGCTTATCTACACGCACATGTACCCATCTTGGCAAGTCCATTTCCGGAGATAGTGCAAATCGTAAAAAAACACCGAACTGGCATTTTAACCGATGACTATGAACCGCAGGAATTAGCAAAAACCATCCGTGATATGTTAGACCACCCAATGGATACAGCACATTTCGATGAGGTCAGAAAACTATACTGTTGGGAACATGAGGAGAAAATATTATTGAAAGCAGTCAACTCCATCAGATCGTAAAAATTATGCTCGATTTACGTTTTGCCTATCTTTTAAAATATTTATTGTTTATCTTCGTTGCCTGAAATGAAAGCGACTCCTTCCATATACATACTGATGATTGCTGTTTTTCTTATCATAAACAGCATGCAAATTTATGCAGTACCGGCTACTCCTTATCCGGTGACCAAAGTGCAGCCTGATGGCAGCGAATTGACCATCTATCTGCGTGGCGATGAATTTTTTAAATACGCACTAACAACAGACGGATATTTAATCAAAAGTGACGAACAAGGTTTTTACCGTCATGCCAGAAGAGACGAAGCTAACCAAATCAGTCTGACCGATATAAGAGTCAATCCTATTGAAAAACGAACCAAACAAGAACGAGATTTTTTGAAAAAAGAAATTCCATTCCCGGATTTCAGTTCGGTGAGACAGGAAAGGAAAATGCAAAAAATTGCTGCGGAACCGCAATCAATCAGCAGTTTTCCTAAAACAGGATCACCACAATCCTTGGTAATTCTTGTGAACTTCAAAGATGTCAAATTCAAAACTACTGAACCTCAAACAGCCTTCTATAATTTGTTGAATGAAGAGGGATACAGCACAAACGGAGGTACCGGCTCGGCAAGGGATTATTTTATGGCAGCTTCAAATGGCATATCCGCACCTGAATTTGTGGTGGCAGGTCCTTATAATTTACCCGACAGCATGGCATACTATGGAGCCAATGACAGTAATGGAGATGACAAAAATCCCAGACAAATGATCATAGATGCCTGTAAACTTGCATCATCCGCCGGAATCGACTTTTCTCAATTCGATACAGATGGGGATGGCAGAGTTGATAATGTATTTGTCTATTACGCAGGTTATAATGAAGCGGAAGGTGGTCCTGAGAATTCAGTTTGGCCTCATCGTTGGGAATTAAATAGACTATTGATGATTGATGGTGTGCAAGTGAAAGGATATGCTTGTAGCTCGGAGTTGAGAGGGAACAGAGGTGCAATCATGTGTGGCATAGGTACTTTTGCCCATGAATTCAGTCATGTTTACGGACTGCCTGATTATTACGCAACTGATGGTGGAAAGCATCATACTTTGTCCACATGGAGCATCATGGATGATGGTGCCTATTTGAATGAAGGGCGTACTCCCCCAACTTATTCTGCATACGACAGATTTTATTTGGGATGGCTCACCCCAACCATCTTAAAGTCGTCCCGTAGTGTTTCTTTATCAGATTTGGAGTCTAACAACAAAGCCTTTTTAATCAGTCAGACCGGCACCCATAACTTAAAAGGAGACAATCCCAATCCCAAAGAATTTTTCTTATTGGAAAATCGACAAAAAACGGGTTGGGATGCCTTCTTGCCAAACAGTGGCATGTTGATTACGCGCATCTATTACAATGCCGCCACCTGGGACAACAATTCGCCCAACAACAATAAAAATGAAATGGGCGTGGATATCATGGAAGCAGATGGCGTGGCTAACAAGAACACATTAGCCGGTGACCCCTTTCCGGGATCTGCCAACATCACAAGCTACAATCCTAAACTAAGAAACGGAACAGATATAGAACAGCCCATCACGAATATTAAGCATACAGAAGGAATAGTTAAGTTTGATTTTATGGGAGGCGGTCCGGTTCCTGTCATCAACACCAACCTTCATCTCTTAATTCCTTTTTCCACTGAAGTTGGCAGTCCCTCTGACCCACAGGAATTTTCTGTGAGCGGACAACATTTAAAATCCAATCTCATCATTGATTTTAAAATGAATGAGAATTTTGAACTTCAGAGGAAAAATGATCCTACAGACATATGGACGAAACAAATAGAACTCATTGCCACTGATTCTGTGGTTGAAAATACGGTTATTTTGGTACGTTATAACCCTGTGCAAGCCTCTTTGGATGATACTCATTTTGAATATTTGAATATACAGTCCGAGGAAGCCGACATAGAACAAAAAGTCATTTCCGGCACGTCAACGCCACCGCCTATCAAAGCACCTACCATCAACGAAAGACAAATCACATCATCAACAATAGACGGTTTTACGGCTAACTGGAATGCTGTGCATGGCGCCACCGGATATTATCTGACGGTGTATAATGTCACGGAGGGAACATCAATGCTCAATGAGGCTTTCGACAATGGCTTAACTGCGCCTGTTGACTGGATTATCAAAGCATCAAAAATAGATGACAGCGACAAATATTCCGGTGCATCAAGTCCGTCCATACAATTCACTAAAACAGGTGATTTTATTCAGACAGAAAAATATTTATTTCCCCTAACAGGATTCTCCTTTTATATTCGATCGGCAGGCGCAACCTCAGGTACAGTGGTTGTTGAAGCTCGGCGGGACAATGAAGATTGGACACTACTTGAAAGAATCTCTGTATATTCTGCTTTGAATATTACCAAAGAGTACGATTTTACAGATGCCGAGAGCTATAATCAGTTTAGAATATCTTTTGAAAAAAAGGTGGGAGATGTAAATGTAGATGATGTTTCCGTCCAGTTTTCACAACAAATCGCCTTTAATTTGCGAAACTATTGGACGACAGAAACATCTGCTTTCATTGATATGCTCATTCCCGGCAGGGCGTACTACTATTTTGTAAAAGCCAGCAACAAGGTATATAACCCAAATAATTCCATCAAATATGAACAAATTACATCTGCTTCACCTTTGGTGGAAATCTTGTTGGATACTGAGGAAATGATACAATTTTCCAACAAAGACCAAGTGTTATCTACATACGTTGATGCTCACAAAAATATCATCTTAAATAAAGGAAGTCACACAGAAAGCAACCAATCAGTTTATGTGTATTCTTTAGAAGGACTTATGATTCAGCATATTGAATCTGACAATCAGATGGTGTTGATACAGGACTTAAAGCCGGGAGAAATCTACCTCATCAAAGCCGGAAGTAAAGCCATTAAAATCATCTTATAAAATCAGGTCAAAGCTCGTCATAGCAAAGAGCTTGTCTCAAAAGCACACAGAGAATACGGATTTTACAGATTTACACGGACAAATATTATAATATTTTTTGTATATCTTTGATTATCAACATGTATTAAATCTGCTTTCATCCATTTTATCAGTATCATCAGTGTGCTGATTGACTTTTGAGACAGCCTCGCATGGAGAGACACTAAGATCCGGAGAAGTAACGGGCGAACACGAAAAAAGGGAAGCCATTTTTCAACTGTTTGACTTCCCTTTATTATATGTGCTTGTGAATGAATCTTTATTTTTTCTTCTCCATGCGTTTTCCATAACGACTCATAAACTTATCTACGCGACCTGCCGTGTCAACCAAGTTCGTTTTACCGGTATAAAACGGATGAGAAGTGCTTGAAATCTCAAGTTTATACAAAGGATAAGTAACGCCGTCAATATCTACAGTTTCTCTTGTATTAACGGTAGAACGTGAAATAAACGTGTCGCCATTCGACATATCTCTAAACGCAACTGGACGATAATTTTCAGGATGAATTCCGCTTTTCATATCTATAAGTAATTAATATCTTTAAATTGGCTTGCAAAGATACAATAATTTATTTTAATATTCAAAAGGATGACACAAAAATATCCTCAGGATAACATACATCGACTAAATATAAGCCGTAAGGTGGTACGGAAACGCCGGCTTGACAGCGATCTTTGGCTTCAATGATGCGACAGAAATCATTCACGCTCATTTTTTGCATGCCGACATCGAACAAAGTGCCAACTATTGCACGCACCATATTGCGTAAAAACCGATCAGCTTCAATGGTAAATACCCACTCATCACCATGCAGTTGCCAATTAGCCTGAGTCACTTTACAATGATTGGTTTTGGTATCTGTATGTAATTTACTGAAACTGGTAAAATCTCTGTACTCCAATAACTTTAGGGCAGCTTCATTCATGCGTTCAAAATCCAAAGGATGATACATCCTCACCGCCAATTTGTCTTTAAAAACATCTTTTCCAACATAGATACGGTATTGATACTTACGCGTCAGCGCATCAAAACGTGCATGAGCATCTTCCTTTACAGGTACTATCTTTTGAACCGCAATATCTTTGGGTAAAATGCTGTTTAATTGGCGGATAAATTCTGCTGTATTTAAATCAGTTCGCTCGGCATCAAAATGTGCCACCATCTTCTTGGCATGAACGCCTGCATCCGTGCGTCCGGCAGCAGTAATCACAGTTTCTTCTCTCAGGATGACACGAAGCGAGTTCGTAAAAACTTCCTGGACAGAAATTCCATTGGGTTGAATCTGCCATCCGCGATAAGCTGAACCATTGTAAGCAAAATAGATGAAATAACGCATTCCTGATTTAAGAAGCCCTGTCGATTTTCTGATTAGAACAGTTTTTCGATTCTTTCGGCATAAAATTCTTCCAACACATTGCGTTTGATTTTCAAAGTTGGAGACAAGAAACCGGAGGGTTGCGTCCATTCTTCAGGCACCAATTGCCAGCGTTTCACCTGTTCAAAATCGCCGAAGAAAGCATTGTATTTTTTAATCTCTTCTTCATAACGTTTCAAAACATCCGGATTATGAATCATCTCTGCATTTGTTGTGTAGGGGATATTATTAGCAGCACACCATGATTTCAAATAAACAAAATCGGGAGAGATAAGGGCAGCTGCAAACTTTTTGTTTTCTCCCAACACAATCATATTGTCAATGAAAGGAGATTCTGTGAATTTGGACTCAATGGCTTGCGGATTAACATACTTTCCAAAAGATGTTTTAAAAATACTCTTCAGTCGCCCGGTCACAATCAGCTGACCTTCAGGTGTAAATTTACCGGTATCACCCGTATGCAGCCAACCATCTGCATCAATCACTTCGGCAGTCAATTCGGGATTGCGATAATAACCAAGCATGACATTATGTCCACGGCACAAAATCTCATCCCTATCGCCTAATTTCACTTCTACACCGGGGAGTGGCGGTCCTACCGTACCAAATTTACGCCCATGCTTTCCGCGCTGACTAACAGCTATCACCGGAGAAGTTTCACTTAAACCATATCCTTCAAAAACCGGCATGCCTATGGCTGAGAAGAAAGAACCCATATGCGATTGAAGGGCAGAGCCTCCTGATACAACGATATCAAAATTACCACCTAAGGCTTCTCTCCATTTTTTATAAATCAGCTTGTCGGCTAATTTTAATTGTTGTTTGTAGCACCAGCTGTTTCCTTCCAACTGATATTTCTTAGCTAAATTGAAAGCCCAATAATAAAGTTTCTTCTGAATAAATGGTAGTTTTTTGCCGGAAAGGAATAATTTATCATATATTTTTTCTAACAAACGAGGCACAGCAGTCATCATGGTAGGCTGCACCTCCTTGATGTTTTCTGCAATAGTCCCTAAGCTTTCAGCATAATACACCGACATGCCCAAATATTGATACAGATATACCAATATGCGTTCGTAAGCATGACACAAAGGAAGGAAACTCAAAGCCACTTTGCTCCATTTTGCCGGTGTCATCTTCAGGTTTTCAAGCTGGTTGATGATATTACTGTGCGACAGCATGACTCCTTTCGGATCACCGGTGGTGCCGGAAGTGTAAATGATGGTAGCCATTGCTTCGCCTTTGATACCGGCTTTTATTTTTGCCAATTTTTCAGCTTCCGGATTTTCTATGCCCAACTGAATCAGTTGGTCCAAATACTTATATTCTCCATCTTCCTCATCAAACAAGAAAATATCTTTCAAGGTTTTGACTTCCGGCATGACCGGTTCAAGTTTGCGACGGAGTTCTTTTCCTTCGATGAAAATCATCTTCATCTCAGCATGATTGAGGATGTAGCGGTAATCATCCTGACTGATGGTGGGATAGATAGGAATAGAGATGGCACCTGCTTGCATGATTGCCATGTCGAGCATATTCCATTCCGGGCGGTTTCCACTTACGATACCGATATTATCACCGGGCTTTACACCCAGTTTTAACATGCCGTAACTGATGTTATTCACTGTTTCAACATATTGCTGTATGCTGATCTTTTTCCACTGTCCACCTCTTTTACTTGCTAAGGCAGCATCTTGGCTTGGATAATTTTCTAAATAATTATCCAACAAATCGAAAATACGTGTTACTTCCATGTCAATAAATTATATGTTTTTTCTAAGAAAACTTTAATACAGACTTCAAAAATAAGAAAATTATTGAAGAAAACGTACAAAGTGTTCACAAACTTCACAATAATCACACAAAATCACTTTCTAAACAAAATCTTAAATGCCTCCTCTACTTTCTTTACACGGACAATTTCCATATTTAATTTTCCGACATTTAAATTTTTCAAATCAAAATCCGGAATAAGCATTTTTGTGAAACCAAGTTTGGCTGCTTCGCGAATGCGTTGTTCAATGCGATTGATGGGGCGTATTTCACCCGAGAGTCCAATTTCACCTGCCATACAAACACCTTTGTCGATGGCTAAATCGACATTGGATGACAGAATAGCTGAGATTACTGCCAAATCGATTGCCGGATCATTGACTTTGATACCACCCGCTATATTCAGAAAAACATCTTTTTGTGCCAATTTAAAACCTACACGCTTTTCCAATACAGCCAACAACATATTCAACCTGCGCAAATCAAATCCGGTGCTCGAACGCTGAGGTGTGCCATATGCGGCTGAGCTTACTAAAGATTGCACCTCTATCAGAAAGGGACGAATACCCTCCACTGCCGATGCAATGGCAACGCCACTCAATCCTTCATGGTGCTGCGATAACAGCAATTCGGAAGGATTGGCTACCTCCCGCAAGCCATCATGGCGCATCTCGAAAATGCCTAATTCGGCGGTACTTCCAAATCGATTTTTGATAGCCCGCAAAATACGATACATATAATGCTGATCACCTTCAAACTGTAATACCGTGTCAACAATGTGTTCCAACACTTTCGGACCGGCAATACTCCCCTCTTTGTTGATATGACCAATCAACAAAACAGGAACCGCCGACATCTTACAATACTTCAGCAATGCCGCTGCACATTCGCGCACCTGCGACACCGAGCCGGGAGATGAATCAATGGTACTTGTCGAAACCGTTTGAATGGAATCTACAACCACCAAATCGGGTTGGATGTTTTGGATGTGGACAAAAATTTCTTCTAAAGAGGTTTCACTGACAACATAGACAGAATCAGCTTCGGAACCAAGTCTTTCTGCCCTTAGTTTGATTTGCTTGACGCTCTCTTCTCCCGAGACATACAGTACTTTCTTGGATTTTATTTTTAGTACAACCTGTAATACCAAAGTAGATTTACCAATTCCCGGTTCACCGCCAATCAGCACCAACGAACCGGCAACCAATCCGCCTCCCAACACCCGGTTCAACTCAACCGATCCTGAATCAATTCTGATTTCTTCTGTTGTCTCTACTTCCGAAATCAATTGCGGCTTTTCCTTTGTCATTTGAATACCGGCAAGTTGAACACTTTGTTTGCTTTCCTTGCTGATGATTTCTTCGACATAAGAATTCCACTCTCCACAAACGGGGCATTTGCCTATCCATTTGGGAGAGTCGTTGCCGCAATGCTGACAGATATAGACGTTTTTGGTTTTTGCCATTACGAGTTACGGGTTCCGAGTTGCGGGTTGCGGGTTCGGGTTGCGGGTTTGGGTTGCGGGTTGTTTTTAAAATGCATCAATAATAGCTTTGAAGTCCGCCGCTTTCAAAGAAGCACCTCCAATTAACCCACCATCTACGTCGGGATTTGAAAATAATTCTTTGGCATTACCCGGGTTACAGCTTCCACCATAAAGGATAGAACAATTATCGGCAACTGCCTGACCGTATTTGGAAGCCAAGGTCTGACGAATGAACGCATGCATCTCCTGAGCTTGTGCTGCTGTGGCAGTCTTACCGGTTCCAATAGCCCACACAGGTTCGTACGCTAAAATGATTTTGCTGAAATCTGCCGCTGACAAATCAAATAAAGAATCAATGATTTGTGATTTAACTACTTCAAAATGAACGTTTGATTCTCTCTCTTCCAACACTTCGCCGATACAGAAAATGGGAGTTAATTCATTTTTCAATGCCAATTCAACTTTGGTTTTTAATGTTTCAGCAGTCTCTCCATAATAAGCGCGACGTTCTGAATGACCTAAAATCACGTAGCCGGCACCGGTTGACTTCACCATGGCAGCTGACACCTCACCGGTATATGCTCCGGATTCTTTATCTGCACAATTCTGTGCCGCTACACCTATTTTATTAGTATCAACGGCAGATGCCACACCGGCTAAATGAATAAAAGGCGTACCAATGACTACGTCACAATTTGGAGTTTCATTTGCTAATATGGCATTCAACTCATTCGCCAAACTTAAACCCTCTTGTAAAGTTTTGTTCATTTTCCAGTTACCTGCAACAATTTTTTTTCTCATAATTGATTTTTAATTTATTTGTTTGTTTTTATGTAGTTATTTTATTGTATCTGCTTACTCATTATTTACCCCGTACCTCGTAATCTTATCCTCTGAAAGAGTTTATGACAGATACTTGAGGATTTAGGGTGCGACTTGCCTCCAATTCCATTTTCCCATGATCGTGCCCGCTTTCAATTGCATGATGCCGGGATTGGATCGAATCATTGTTTTAAGCGTAATAGGATCAGTTTTATAAAAAGGAAAATCAAGTTTATAGCTTGATTTAAATGCTTGTATATCTTCTGTTGAAGAAGCTGTTAAAGCATAAATTTTTACATTTTGATTTTGCTTGCGTTGGTGTGCCACAAAAGACTGGATGCGTTCTACACTTTTGTCGGACATCAAGTGCAAATCATACGACAATATCAAATAGGTAGTACCTTGATAGGATAAAATTTCATCTGTCAAGTTTTCGTAATTTGCCGTTACAATATCAAAATCCTGTATGGGCGGCTGATACCCTTTAGCTACTAATTTAGTTTCCTGCGTAACAAAAGTCCAGGTAGTGTCCGGAATTTCTTCAAAAGAAAAGTCCTTTACCACTCCATCTTTTTCGTATGTAAATACATATTCATACACATCCTCCGGTGCATCCTTCGGATAACTCATGGCTTCTTGAATATTCACGCCTATCTTATAAGGTCTAAAATCAAGAAGAGGCAAATGCGTTAAGTTATAAGTCATAAAACCAAAAGACGCAAAAACAAACACAACCAAGAGCACCCACTCAAAGCGGGTTTGATAAATTTTTCTAAAATGCTTATGCCCAAGAAGAAGGATAATGCTCATCATCAGCAACACCACATCTTTATAGAATGTCTGCCAATTTGAAATGACAATTGCATCACCAAAACAACCACAATCTGAGACCGGATTATAAATTGCTATATACCAGGTCAATGCAGTCATAATCATCATAAACACCAAAGCTGTCCACGTAGTCAATTTAAATCGTACTTGAAACAACAGATTCAATCCGATTAAAAGTTCTAAAGCAATCAAGGAAACGGCAGCGGGGAAAGCCAGGAAGGTCAGACTAA
>CAZOUH010000002.1:0-16574 GCA_964582935.1 uncultured Paludibacter sp. | reverse complement strand
AGTTCTAAAGCAATCAAGGAAACGGCAGCGGGGAAAGCCAGGAAGGTCAGACTAATAAAAAAGCCATCAAAGGCAATCAAATAATCTTCGATTTTATAGACAGTACCTAACGGATCCACAGCTTTTACAAAACCTGAAAAGATAAACAGCAATCCGACTAAAACTCTATTGACATGCAAGAATATTGAAGTAGCCCCAAGCAATTTCGTCGATTTTGAAGTTTTACCATATGTCACGCTTTTAGTTTTCAAGAACATTCCTCCATCTTAATCAAGCCAAAAACAGCATAGTTAATCATATCCAAATAATTAGCGTCTATACCCTCAGATATCAAAGTTTCGCCGTCATTATCTTCTATCTGTTTAGTTCTGTTGATTTTCATCAATATCAAATCAGTATAAGATTCCATGCGCATCGAACGCCAAGCTTCATCATAATCATGATTCTTGTTCATCATCAGTTCTTTGGCTTCCTGCATATATTGATCATACAGTTGCAAAGCCCGATCGTAACTGATATCATCCACATCAGACACACCTAATTGCAACTGTATCAGTCCGATAATCCCATAATTCACAATTCCTATCAACTCAGAGCGTATTCCTTCATCCACTTTGGAGACACCTTTGATTTCAATGCTGCGGATGCGATTGGCTTTGATGAAAATCTGATCGGTCACGGAACGAGTACGCATAATACGCCAAGAAGCCCCGTAATCCTTCATCTTAGATGAATAAATCTCTTTACAAATTGCTGCAATCTGATCGAATTGCTGTTCAGTTTGACTCATAAAACATCGATTTTTTTCAAGCAACAAAGGTACAATATTTTTGTGAAATGGGGAATTGTTGGTGAAGAACGAAAAACGAAGAACGAATAGTGAATAGTGAATCAGTGATTGGTGATTTGAATGAAAGTATTACTTTTGCAAATCTTTTTTTGCAATGTATGATGGAAATGTTTCAGCGGACCGAACTGTTGTATGGTAAAGACTTTATAAACAAAGCCCGGGCTGCACGTGTCATTTTATTTGGAGTCGGAGGTGTGGGCAGTTGGTGTGCTGAAGCTTTGATTCGCATGGGAATAGGCAGTCTGACCATCGTGGACTCAGATGTAGTCAGCGCAACAAACATCAATCGGCAACTGATTGCGACTACCGAATCTGTCGGAAGAGTTAAAGTAGAAGTTTTGAAAGAACGATTGCTCTCCATCAATCCGCAAGCAGACATAATCGCTTTGCAAGCTGTTTATGCTCCGGAAACAGCTGCATCTTTCAAACTGCAAAACTACGACTTCATCATTGATGCCATCGACAGTTTAGCCAATAAAGCACATTTAATTCAAGAAGCCACCAAAACCGATGCAGTTTTCTTTTCCTCGATGGGAGCCGCTTTAAAAACAGACCCGACTCGGGTCAAAATTGCAGAGTTTTGGAAAGTAAATGGCTGTCCACTTGCGGCAGCTCTACGTGCAAAAATAAAAAAACAGGGCGGAGTCAGCAAGAAATTCCTGTGTGTTTACAGCGATGAGATATATGCAAATAAGGGAGAACAGACCGCCTTAGACCCGTCTGTTAATCCTGCTACTGATTCCAATCAAATCTCTACATGGGATAGCAAAAAAGCCAAACTAAACGGCACAAATTCATACATGCCGGCGATATTTGGATTAAACTTGACAGCTTTAGTAACAAAAACACTGAATCAATCCTCCACAAATTTACCTGCTGAACAGTAATCCCAACTGAAATACAGGATTATAAAATGGAGATGCATTGTATTTTCCGGTTAGACACACCACTTGTCCCGTTAGGTAAATTCTCCGACTCAAGGCATAATCAACACTGAGTATAGGTGAATATAGAAAAGTAGAAACTTTATAAAGATCAGCATCCGTCAACTGATTGTCCATTTGATTGCTGACATGCAAATTACTGATAGCACCCATGCCTGCAAAAAGAGAAGCCGTAAATCTCAATTTATGGATCTGCTGACTGTATCCAAAGAAGGCACCGCCATAACCGAGATTTAGATATGAATTTTGTGAGCCTGCCGTGGGATAATTCGTTTTTTGACTTCCTCCATACAAACCTGCCGTCCAATAATCATAAAAATACAAACGTAGGATACCACCTATCGCCGTACTTAGATGCCGAATGTCCTGATGGTCATTACCGGTGATGGTCATACCGGGTTGAAGAATCAGCATTCCGCCACTGTATAAACTTTTCGTCTCTTCTTGAGAAAAGACAGTAAACACAAACAAAAAACCAAGTAAAACCAATAAGTATTTCTTCATTGTGTGTAATTTAATCCAACACCTCTAATTTTGCAAATTTAAGCAACAAGGTCTTCACCCCTTTTTCGCCAAAGTCGATTTCCGCTTTCTCATTGGCACCGGACATGCTGACTGAAAGGACTTTCCCTATGCCAAACATGGCATGCTTCACAAACTTTCCCACCGGGATAGTGGGGGTGAATGATCCACTTGCATCTGAATCAGATACTGGCGCTTTGGGTGAAGTTCCCAATTTGGTGAGCTTGCGAGCAGCGCTTGGCGTATCGTAGTAAACAGGTTTTTCCTGCGCTTGTTGCTTCGGATAATAAGTGCGGGTAGAAGACCGAGTAGAACGAGTTCCTACATTTCTGAAACCTGAGAAGTCCTCTATCTCATCATCAATAAAATGGGATGACGGTTTGTTGGTTTGCTGCACAGGAAAATCCAAATATTCCGAGTCGATATCTTTGATAAAACGGCTGGGATTGACAAAATTCAACTGCCCGTTTTTATAACGGGATTTGGCGTAAGTGATAAAGCAACGCTCTTCTGCCCTGGTAATTGCTACATAAAACAAACGCCTTTCCTCTTCTAATTCACGAGCGCTGTCCACAGAAAAAGCCGATGGAAATAATTCTTCCTCCATTCCTACCACAAACACGACCTTAAATTCCAAGCCTTTGGCAGCATGCACCGTCATCAGGGTAACTTTATCTTCATCTCCATTTTTGTCCGTATCTTGATCGGTCAGCAATGAAACTTCAGCCAGAAAATCAGCCAACAAAGCCTGTTCACCCGCATCTGCTTTCGTCTCAGAAAACTCGCGGATTGCATTGACCAACTCCTCAATATTCTCACGCCTGCTGATACTTTCTTGAGAATTATCTGTGTAGGTATCTCTGATTAATCCCGTTGTTTTAATCACTGAATCAACCAATTGGTAAGCATCCAACACATCTTTTTGCTCCATAAAAGTTGATATCATCTTCTTAAAATCCGTCAGTTTATTGGCTGTCCCTGTATGGACCGGCAAATTATACTTTAAGATATCGCCCATCACCTCCCAAGCAGTAACACCGTGTAACATAGCCGTTTCCAACACTTTATTCACCGTAGTATCTCCTATACCACGGGTAGGTGTATTGATACAGCGTTTTAGTGCCTCTTCATCGGCAGGGTTACATATCAAACGACAATAGGCGATCACATCTTTAATCTCCTTACGTTGATAGAAAGAAAGTCCACCATAGATTCTATAGGGAACAGCTCCTTTGCGCATTTGATCTTCCAACACACGCGATTGTGCATTGGTGCGGTACAAAATCGCAATCTCTTTATAAGCATATTCTTCTGATTCTTTCAGGTCTTTGATATATTCGGAAACGATGGCAGCTTCCTCAAAATCAGAGTATAGTTGCAATACTTTGATTTTCTCTCCATCTTGTTTTTCTGTATAAACTTCCTTGGGTATTCGATTTTTGTTTTTGTCAATCAAACTGTTGGCTGCGCTGACTATCATCTTGGTAGAACGATAGTTACGTTCCAACTTAAAGACTTGTGCCGACTGATAATTGCTTTTAAACTGAAGGATATTATCAATATTGGCTCCCCTGAAAGAATAGATACTTTGCGAGTCGTCTCCTACTACACAAATGCGTTCATGTCCTTCGGAAAGTTTCCTAACTATCAGGTATTGAGCATAATTAGTATCCTGATATTCATCCACCAAGATATAATTAAATCTTTCACGATATTTCTGCAAGACTTCAGGGTGATCGCGAAACAATATATTGGTTTGCAGCAACAAATCGTCAAAATCCATGGCATCAGCTTGCTTGCACCTTTCAGTATAGATGCTGTAAATCTCTTGCATGCGCGGTACACGGGCGTGTTTGTCAGCAGCCAACAGTTCAGCATTAGATGCATAAGCACCGGGAGTAATCAAATTATTTTTAGCTGCCGAAATTCGGTTGTGTACCATACCCGGTCTGTAAGTTTTATCGTCTAAGTTTAATCCCTTAATGATGGATTTGACTAAGGAATTGGAATCAGCAGTATCGTAAATGCTGAAATTATTAGTGAATCCTATTTTATCGGCTTCTGATCTTAAGATCCTTGAAAACACAGCGTGGAAAGTCCCCATCCATAAATAGCGTGCTATCTGCTCTCCTACTAAATCGGAGATTCTACTTTTCATTTCACGGGCTGCTTTATTCGTAAATGTCAAGGCTAAAATGGAAGACGGAGCAAAACCCTTTTTCAACAAATAGGCAATTTTATAAGTCAGTACACGCGTTTTTCCGGACCCGGCACCGGCAATAATCAGCGAAGCCCCATCTACAAATTCAACTGCTTTTCGTTGATTATCATTTAATTCATCTAAAAACTTCATACATCTTAATTTTTCAACTCACAAAAATACAAATAAACTGATAGTTTTTTGGTTTATCGACAAGCAAGTTATCAACAAAAAAATTGTAGCTTTGCACTCAATTCAACTTATATAGCATGCAAAAATTGAGTCGTTGGATACTGCGGATAGCGGGATGGTCAATAAATATCACGGTAGATGAACCTCCCAAAAGCGTTGTATGCGTTGCGCCACACACGAGTAATTGGGATTTTATAATCGGAAAGTTAAGCTATTGGGCATTGAAAAGAGAATCGTCCTTTATGATTAAAAAATCATGGTTTGTCTTTCCGTTCAACTATATTTTCGATGCCATGGGCGGTGTCCCTATTGAAAGGAACAAAAAAACAACTGTTACCGATCAAATAGCAGAAAGATTCAGGCAATCTGATACTTTTCACATTGCTATAACGCCTGAAGGCACACGCTCTTTGGTGAAAAGATGGAAAATGGGATTCTATCAGATCGCCTTAAAAGCAAATGTCCCTATCCAATTGGCTTATATAGATTATAAGAAAAAAGAAATGGGGATAACTGAAATTTTTATTCCCACGGGGGATGAAAAGGCTGATTTAAAATACATTCGGTCGTTTTACAAAAATGTGCACGCTCGTTTTCCGGAGCAATTTTACCTTGAAGTTTAAAGCTGTCAAAATACAGATATAGAGACGAAATTTACAATTGATTCGATGGCATTTGATTACCGGAAAATAGGATTAAAAAGGATAGACACTTACATCATTAAAAAGTTCTTAGGGACTTTCTTTTTCTCTATCGTGCTGATTTTAAGCATTGCCGTCATTTTTGACCTGACTGAGAAATTAGATGAATTTTTTGATAACAATGCTCCCATCCGAGCCATTGTTTTTGATTATTATCTGAATTTCATTCCGTTTTACATGAACATGTTTACTCCACTGTTCACCTTTATTTCAGTTATTTTTTTCACTTCAAAAATGGCTTCCGATACTGAAATCATTGCCATGCTTGCTAATGGTATCAGTTTCAGACGGTTGATGAAACCTTATTTTCTTTCAGCAGCACTGATCTGCATCATGTCATTCTTCTTGGGCGGTTATGTAATTCCAACTTCCAACGAAAAATTATTGGCATTTGAAAACGAATATGTAAAAAAATTCAAATCCGGATATGCCCGTAACATCCAAATGGAAATTGAACCCGGTGTTATCATGTACATTGAGCGTTTCGAAAAATCGCAGAACAAAGGCTACAGGTTTTCATTGGAAAAGTTTGAAGGGAAGATACTGACTTCCAGATTAACTGCCGAAAATATTAGTTGGGACACGCTGTATCAGTGGAAAGTATCAGAATATCTTTTACGTAATTTCGACGGGATGCACGAAAGCATTACAAAAGGAGCTTCTTTGGACACGACCATCATGGTGCAGCCCGAAGAGTTTTTTATAAGCTCGAAGGAGAGTGCCCAACTCGACAACAGGGAGTTGAAAGAACACTTAGAAAGGTTAAAAAAAAGAGGTATCGGCAACACCCAAGCCTTTGAAGATGAGTATTACAAAAGATTTTCAATGCCGCTTGCAGCTTTTATCATGACCTTAATGGGCGTTTCGCTTGCTTCCAGAAAGGTAAGAGGAGGTATTGGTTTGCATTTAGGGATAGGATTGGCACTAAGCTCCTTATATATTCTGTTCTCCACCATGTCAACCTCTTTTTCGGTCAGCGGAGCCATGTCGCCTTTTGTTGCCGTCTGGTTACCCAATATTATGTTTCTGATTATCGGTGCCTATCTGTATTATACTGCGCCTAAATAATTGGAATTTTGATATCAATATACGAGGAAGACGGACATGGTATTTTTTATGCGTTTTTCTCTCATTCCTGTGTTTTAATGTCAACATGCAACGAAGACAGGGCTTACTAAACTCGTCAAGTCTAAATTATTGATTCCTAATATAATAATATAGAAAAAAGGGGGAATCCTAACCTCCTGTAGCATACCATCAATCTGGTTTTTTTTAAGATAACAATAAGCGAAGAAAGAGCACTGTCAAACATCTGATGTAAGATAAAATCATCTGATATGTGTAGCATGATAAATCAAATGTACATATATCAGATGTTTGATATCATGAGGCTGTCTCAAAAGTCAATCAGCACACCAATGATACTGATGAACCGGATGAAAGAAGATTTAATATGTGCTGATAATCAAATATATACAACACTATTGCAATGTATTTTCCGTGTAAATCAGTAAAATCCGTGTTCTCCGTGTGCTTTTGAGACAAACTCAAATCACGCCCTCACACAATTAGCGTTTATTCCCAACTGTTTGTTTTTTGGTCAAATGAAATTGATATCCAAGTTGGAAAAACCAATTCAGACTGTTAGTCGGCGTGTTAGTTACAAAAGTTGATTCATTGTGACTCAATCTTATTCCTGTTCCTAAATAAAACGCATCAAAAACATTGAAGCGTACTCCTAAATCAGCATGATAATTTTTAAAAGCTGCGAAATCCTTGAAGGATTCAGTCAAAGATAAGCCAAGCTCATTAGAAAAGATGCCACTTTTGTCTCTCCAAACAGTGTAGCCTGCCCCTATCATCAATCCTGAAAAACTGTCATAGGTCTTCGACTGTGCATCAAGAAGCAATGCGTGATCATAACCTACTTTAAAATTCAGATTCCGAATAGGAATATAGGAAACATACACATCTACAGGCTGCGTTTGAAAACTTTGATTGGTTAGTGGAACAGCTAAAAAATCAGAACTGATTCCCAATGCAAATTTGGGAGTTTTCACTTGTGCAAATGATGTACCCACAAGCATTGCAAAAACGAACAATAAACATGTTTTCTTCATACGATAATACTTTTATTTATTAAACTTTGTCATCCGGTCAATCAGCCTAAAAGCTAATCATAGGAATATTGACGATAAAAACACCAAGAAATAACTTATTCACTTTTATGCATTTTGACATGAAAGACAAAGGTCGCATAAAAGAATATCAGCCTGAACAGCTTAGTTGATTTTACAAGAAGTAATTATATCTTTCAGGCTGATACTCAATAAACAAACAGATAATTTATCTTTTAATTACCATCCGACCATTTTTGATGCTAAAAATGACAGTATGGCTAAACCGGCTGCAGCACCTTGAGGACCGGCAGGAATATACACAGGCACACCATTGATAACAATGCAACTGCCTACAAAAGTCCCTGCAACGGCACCTACTGCATCAGCAGCAGCCACAAACGCTAATTTTTTAAGTAATGACCATTGAGTTGGACTTTTGGCATACATCATTCCGCTACTATTTGATTTGACGGCATCATCAACAGCCCAATCACCCCACAACAGCAAAGATCCCTTCAGAACTTCAGTCGAATTTATAAAATTCTCAAGCTCAAGAAAACTCAATTCGTTATCTGATTGTGCACCTAATTGTAAAGCAGCTATTTTCTCAATTTTATCGTTTATATCAATCATACAATCATTGACAACCAAATCTACTGCTTCAAAATAGGGCTTAAGTAAAACAGAATTAACATACATCGATAAATTGATGTCTTCTTGATCAAAGTCATAAGTCGGTAAATCATTGTCAGCCGCAGCTACTTTAAACTGATTGACCGAACCATTTCCGTTGATGACTTCAGGTTTAACACCGGTCACTGCTTCAATTATCTCAAAAACTTGCTCCGGATTGAAGCTACAGTTTTCATCACCATGCATGTCGGGTGCTTTTTGCATAAGTTGATCCTGACAAGCAGCTAACATTTCTATCAAGATGATGTCATGCTGCTCAGACAACTCTTTTGCCGCTACAGATATGTTTTGTTTGGCACTTGGACTCTCGTAATTTTGCACGCTTTCTTTTTTTTCGCATGCAGATAACAGTAAAGTAAAAAGGAATAAAGAAACAAATATTTTTTTCATGTTTTGTTTGTTTGAAAGGTTTAATAAAATGTTGTAAAACTCACTTTGTTGATTTCATGTTTTATGGACTCATGGGTAACCTCCTTTCATTTTTGAATTAAAATGACAGGACAAAAATATCTTGTTAAAATGAAAAAGCGCACGCAAAAGGTAAAAATGTGCAAAAGTTTTTACCTTTTGCACCTACCTTGAAAACTTATTCAACGAATATTCAATACCGGCTTCATATATTAAAAAAACGGAGAGAACTACAAGTAGTTTTCTCCGTTGAAATTTAAAATGATTGTTTTTTTACCGTCTCATTTTTATTTGATATCAATCAATCTGCTCGGCTTAACCAAAGCTTCTTTCTTTTTATCAATACTTACCTTTAAAATTCCATCTTCATATTTAGCTGAAATTTTTTCATTATCAGCACTATCAGGTAAAGTGAACGAGCGGCTGAAAGATTGATAGCTGAACTCTCTGCAAGTGTAGCACTCATCTTCTTTCGTTTCTTTTTCAACCTTACTTTCGGATGAAATAGTCAACAGATTGTGGTTTAATTCGATTTTAAAATCTTCTTTTTTAAACCCGGGCACTGCCATTTGAACCTCAAAACTCTTGTCACCTTCCTTGATATTTACTGAAGGCAAAGTCGCATTTGCAGGCGATTGATGCTGATTCGACCAATTGAATAAATCATCGTCAAAAAAACGATTGAACACTGATGGATAATTCCTAGAAAATCTTACTAATGACATAATTTTTCCTCCTAAATTTAAATTATACTTATTATTAATTTTATTTTATGGTTTGACATCCGCTCTTTTACAAAAGAAATGCCGTTGCAAAAACAACGGCATTTACAATAAAACCGAAAGAAAAGCGTGTCAAATTGTCAGATTGAGGCTAAAAGTCATGCCAGACTGGCACTTTTAGTAGTTTTCTGCTTAGAACTTATACATAAAACCAACACCTAAAATCTCTTTGAATTGAACCTTTGCTTTAGATGTTCCATCATCTTGAGGGAATAAAATATCAGCATCATAAATCAAATGCGTATTCAGGTTGACTGTAATGTATTTATTCAATTGCAAGGCAATGATATTTTCCCAGCTCACATCAATATCTTGAGGTCTATCTAAATAATTGGAGAATAAATCCAACTTAGAAGTCAAAGACACATTTTTCAATAATTCTTGTGTAAAGTCATTTTTTGTAAATGCAGCACGGATATAACCACCTAATTCGCTTTTTAGTACTTCACCCGGTTTCACACCAAATGCACCGGCATTGGATAAGTCTGTGTCATTAACTATGGTCATTTTGCTTGTTACAGGTGATAAAAACGCACTAAAGTATTTATTGGGCTTATAATCAGCACCTATGGCACCTAACAAATAAGCCGGCGCCAACAGATTAGATATTTTGGTTTTAGGATCTGTTTTATAATCCCATCCTTCCGTCATCTGCGTTTTGAAATTCAACAGAGCAGCATAATACCAATGTTCAGTAGCCTTACGTCCAAACTTTGAAAGCAGGTCGAAACGGTCGTCTGTTTTCATAAATGGAGTATTTTTGCCTTGCTGGAGAACTCCATAACCGACATCCAAACTATTATCCCAAGAAATTTTATCCTTGCTGTAATTTGCATAAAGGCTCGACAAACCATTTATTCCAAAAGAATTTTGTCCTCCTGCTGCCCAATTCGTCAAAGATGTCTGGGTAACATTCAGACCAAAAACAGCTCCTGTTTTCCAACCTTCATCAGCGCTTGCAGTTTGTTTGCGTAAATTTTTCTCTCCATCAGTTATCTGACTATACAGAAAATGAGAGGACAATAGAAATACGGCTACTAAATAAATAATTTTTCTCATCGCTTTAAAATAATTCTCAATTGATTTCATAAATTTCTGATTGATTACATACTTGTAAATAAAAAAATGTTAAATAATTGGCACAAAAATAAATAAACAAACTCAGATAACAAAACACATTCAAAGACAAAACCGTTTATCAATCATTTTTTCCTAAAAATAAGCAAGTTACAAGTATATACATACTTTCTATAGCAACATTTATATTATCTGTTTGCACATTTATATTGAAATTTGTACATTTGCGATACTTAATTGAAAGTATTATTGATTTAATTTAAATAAAAAACAATCTTATGAAAACATTAGATTTTATCGGGTTAGATGCCAACGCATCCAAAAATGTAGTAGATTCACTACAACAACTCTTAGCTGATTATCACGTATTTTACGCCAATCTCCGTGGTTTGCACTGGAACATAAAGGGAAAAAAATTCTTTGCCTTGCATGAAAAATTTGAAGAATTATACGATGTGGTTGGTGAACAAATTGATGAAGTTGCCGAAAGAATACTCACTTTAGGTGGGGTTCCCGCTCATAACTTAACTACTTATACCAAAGTGGCTAAACTCAAAGAGAGTGCTTATATCTCAGGATCTGAAGAAGCTGTAAAACTTGTATTGGATAGCTTAGCCTATGTGATTGCTGCAGAAAGAGCCATCATGGAGGTCGCAGGAGATGCCAATGACGAAGGTACTGCTGCCATGATGAGCGATTACATCAGGGATCAAGAAAAATTAGTGTGGATGTACACCGCATGGTTATCATAAACCTTTAGTAATTCAAAACTGAAATAGATGAGAGGCTGCCTGATAATAGGCTGCCTCTTTTTTATTTTGATGATGCTAAATATTTCTGAAGGCTAGAATATTTTTCAAGAAAGGCTTCAATACATCAACATGGATATATTGTCAGGGACAATATGAATTTTAATAAAAACAAGAACGACAATACTTCAATTCATTGTTCTTCTGCAATTTGTTTAAATGCTCGTCCCAAGTGATTGACAATATCGCCGGCTGACAAAGACTCTTCAGATTCTGATTCTAAAGCTATATCCGCAGCCAGACCATGCAAAAACACCCCCAATATTGCGGCTGCTTCCGGTTCATATCCTTGTGCCAGCAAGGATCCTATCATTCCGGTCAATACGTCGCCCGCACCACCTGTAGCCATGCCCGGATTGCCGGTGCCATTGAAATAAACTTTTCCATCGGGACAAACAATTCGAGTATAAGCTCCCTTCAACACAATAATAAGATGATACTTACGAGCCATTTCTCTTGCTACATCCAAAACAGCCAGAGAATCTTGCACAGACTCATCCAACAATCTCTCAAACTCTTTGGGATGAGGCGTCAGGATGCTGTTACGTGGAAGCTTGCTTAACATTTCTTTATGTGCTGAAATGATATTCAAAGCATCTGCATCAAACACCCCGGGCTTATTGAAATTTTCAAGTAAACCGTTCAATACTTGCAGACTTAAATTTCCCGTACCCAATCCCGGACCGATGGCAAAAGCGTTATATCGGTTTTTATCTGTAAATGCTGTAATAAATTCATGCTGTGGATATGATGAGTAAATAGACTCAGGTACAGCTGTTTGTGCAATTATCCGGTTACACTCCGGACCATGTATCGTTAACAGTCCAAGTCCGGTCTTAATGGCAGATTTAGCTGCCAAGATCGCCGCACCGGCCATACCTTCACTTCCGGCAATCAAAGCTAAATGACCATAAGTTCCTTTGTGGGAAAACCGTTTCCGTTTATGAAGAATTTGTGAAATGTCTGATTGATCCAAATAATGATAATCGGTGTCTGCATCTTCAATGCCCTTTGGGTGCAAACCAATATCCAAAATCGACCAATCCCCAACAAAGTCTTCATTTTCACGAAAGAAAAAAGCCAACTTAGGAAATTGAAAACTCAAGGTATAATCAGCCCTCACAACGGGTGCAATACCTTGATGACAGCCATCGGCATAGAGTCCGGAAGGAATATCAATAGCAATAACGGTATTTTTATTACTATTGATAAAGTCTATCACATGGGCATAAATACCTGTAAGCGGTCGATTCAACCCTGAACCAAAAAGTCCGTCTATGATGACAGCTTTCTCTCCGATTACGGGCTTAACAAAAGTGTGTTTGTGTTCAGTCAATAAGTCCGGATATTGCTGAATCAATCTGTTTTTATTAGTTGCACAATCTACAGAAAGATTATCTGCATCAAACAAATGAACCTGCACTTCATAGGACAACAATTGCATGTTGCGTGCAAGTGCCAATGCATCCCCACCATTATTACCCGGTCCTGCAAAAATACAAAACTGCGTACCGATTGCCGGATACATGGAAAGGATGGTTTCAAGTAATGCACCGGCAGCCCGTTCCATCAAATCGATAGAAGCAACCGGTTCATGTTGAATCGTATATTGATCGAGTTCGCGAATCTTATCCGCAGTAAATAGTTTCATGTGACAATCATTAAATTTTACCTTTTGCTTGGTTCATTTTACAATTTGCCTTCACTGTTTCAATATTGAATATCACTCTCTTTACCTTTTAACATCGGCACAAAATGATAATAACCTTCAAAAGAGCTGTGATAATCATCTGCACTGATTCTTTCTATTACTGTCATTTTCTGTTCATAAACACCTACCGGCACCACCATTCTACCGCCAATCGCCAATTGTTCCAACAACTTATCAGGTATCCCGGGCGCTGCACAAGCTATTAAAATCCCGTCGTAAGGAGCATATTGTGGCAAGCCTTCAAACCCGTCTCCATAAATCAATACAGCTTTATCATAGCCGGTTTTATTCAGATTTTCTTTTGCCAATAAGTGCAATTTTTCAATGCGTTCCATGCTATAGACTTGAAATCCCATTTCGAGCAAAATAGCGGTTTGATAGCCGCTTCCGGTACCTATCTCTAAGACTTTTTGTCCTTTTTGCAAGTTCAGTAAATTGGTTTGTGCCGCCACTGTCGTGATTTGAGAAATAGTCTGACCGGCATCAATAGGCAATGGCTTGTCGCGATAGGCTTTGGCTTGCTGATATTCGGCAATAAATTGATGACGTTCCACCACCTCTAAAGCCCTCATCACATCTGCGCGAAAATTATTTTTTTCAGCGATGCGCTCTATTACTTTTAATCTGGCTACACGTTGTTCAACATCGTCATTCATCTGTCTTTGTTTAATAAAGATAAAGATAAGAGCATCAAGTCAGCTCCTCAACTTCATAGTTGCGAAATTAATTAAAAGAATTTAATTTCAAAAATGAAACAGCAACAGACACAGTGTAAAAAGTAAAATTGATATTTTCTCAAGGTGCAAAAGGTAAAAATCACACGATGGTTTTAGTAAAAAGAATACCTGATATGGAGCAGATGTTCTTGTCAGAAATTATAAACAATCAGGCTCCAACAAAAATCTTGTTTGTTACAATTTGTTTAGTACATTTACAAATTAAATTTGAGTACAATATACATTCAATGAAATCTCTGATTACAAACCTCTTAAGTATCACAACAAATTGCTTCGGACTTGATTTTCTTATCAGAACATCCAAGCAAGGATTAGTGTTGCCTTTTTACCATGCCGTCTCCGATCGGGACTTAGTCCATATCAAACACCTATACCCGGTTATTTCGGTAAAACGCTTCCAAGAAGATATTGAGTTTTTCCAAAAACATTACGCTCCGGTTTCTCATACTGATTTACTGCAGTGTATAGAAAATCCATCTCTTAGAAAAGATAAGATGTTTTATTTGTCATTTGACGACGGCTTGCGGGAATTTCATGACGTAGTAGCACCCATTTTATTACAGAAGGGTATTCCTGCAACTTGTTTCATCAACTCTGATTTTGTGGATAATAAAGACCTGTTTTTCAGACTCAAAGCCTCAATATTAACTGAGAAAATTATAAAAAAAGGACTAACTTCCGGTCAAAGAAATACTATTGTTGAAATATTTTCAGACAAGGGATTGACTTACAAACAAGCACACGATTTATTGAAAATCAACGATTACAACAAAGATATCTTGGATCGAATAGCTCCGGTACTTGGTGTTGATTTCAAAGAATTTCTATCAACACAACGACCCTATCTTACAAGTTCACAAATTGAGAGTTTGATTAAACAAGGTTTTTCATTTGGTGCACATTCCGTTTCTCATCCTTATTTTCCTGATCTAACTGAAGATATGCAAGTTGAACAAGTGCTAGCGTGCCTTCGGTTTTTACAGAACAATTTTAAAATTGAGGAGCGTTTATTTTCTTTTCCATACACCGATTATGACATAAAACGCTCATTCTTCGATACAATCAGTCATGATATTGATTTAACCTTTGGTACAGCTAATCTCAAATTAGACGAAATTCCGAGTAATTTTCAAAGAATCCCCATGGAAATATGGAATAGTCGCCATGCAGAAAAAATAGTAAAAAAGGCATATCTGCTCCAAATAGTAAAAAAGATATTCAACAAACACGTGATCCACAGAGGATAGTGTCTTTCAAATAAAGAATGAAGTTGATTAATAGATGAAAATAACATGTTTTTAAAACCTATAAATCCTTATTGTAAAATTAACTTTTTCTATAAGACTATATGAGTGACAATCATCCCCACAGCTACTTATGAAAAGCAAACTTACTTTAAATTCATAGCTATAAATTTTACAGAAAAAAACTTCCAACAATTTGCAGGATTAGTAAAAATGACTATTTTTGCAGTCGCTTTGCAATTTTAATTAGATGGCAAACATGGGGCCCATAGCTCAGCTGGTTAGTAGCACCTGACTCATAATCAGGGGGTCACTGGTTCAAGTCCAGTTGGGCCCACAAAAAGAGATTGTTTCAACAGGAAAAACAATCTCTTTTTCTTTGTTACTATATAGCCTATATTTAATACCTTTGCAATTTCGATTTGAATTTTTACTATTACAATCTTACTCAACGGCATCCATTCTCAATCATACATTTATTTTGAATCAAACATCACAAAAATATGCAGCTACAATCGGATTATTTGACGGGGTTCATGCAGGACACAGACACCTCATTGATAATCTGAAAAAAGAAGCAAAGCGACGTGGTTTGAAAAGTATGGTGATTACTTTCAATAATCATCCACAACAAATATTACATACTGATTACAAGCCTCAGCTACTGAACACGCTTGCTGAAAAAAGAGAACAACTGCGATCATTACAGTTAGACAGCATCATTGAATTGGATTTTACCCAGGAAATGGCGGAACTTTCGGCTTTTGATTTTATCCAACAAGTGCTGCATAAAAAGCTTCAAGTTGGTTTATTAGTCGTAGGCTATGATCATCGTTTCGGCAAAGACCGGAAAGATGGTTTTCCGGAATATGTAAATTATGGCAAACAGATAGGAATGGAAGTCATCGAAGCTGATCGGTTTAGTACCCGTTCTTTGAAACAAATCAATTCTACTACCATACGAACTGCTCTGTTCAATGGAAAAGTAGAAGAAGCTGCTGCATTGCTTTCTTATCCATATTCATTTGAAGGAGAGGTAATTACCGGCTATAAAGTGGGAAGAAAAATTGGTTTTCCGACTGCCAATCTCAAACCGATTGATCCGAACAAAATTATTCCGGAATTAGGGGTATATATGGTTGAAATCATATGGAAAAACAAATCTTTTAAAGCCATGATGAATATTGGCAGGCGTCCCACCATAGACAATGGGAATAATATCAGTTTAGAAGTTCATATTCTTGATTTTCAAGAAGATATTTATCATCAAAACCTGAAGGTTCGTTTTCTGAAGAAAATAAGAAATGAAAAGAAATTTAATTCAGTGGAAGAATTGATTGAGCAACTGAAAAGGGATAGGGGGTTTGTGGTGAGAAATTGGGAAATATGACCACCCCTAACCCCTCCAAAGGAGGGGAATTTTAGCGTGCAAGAGATAATTAGTTGCACAACAAAAGTCCCCCTTTAGGGGGATTCTGGGGGCTTCTCCAAGGAATTTTGGGAACTGGAAACTTACAATTATACAATATACAGTTTTATGAAAAAAATATTTTTATACGTAATTATTGCTATGACAATTATCGG
>CAZOUH010000001.1:0-29302 GCA_964582935.1 uncultured Paludibacter sp. | reverse complement strand
GTTTTATTTTTGATTTGCAAAAGTAGGTAATTTTTAACTCCTAACAAAATATATCCATATCTTTGTTCCGTTTTATATGTTTAATTAGGGTCTGCTGAATAACTTCACGCCGATTTTACAATTTTGTGTGAGTAGCATAAGTTTTCAGTCAGATTTATTTCCATATATTTATAAAAAAAGCACTCTTTGAAAAATTGCCAAAAAATATCCTCCATTACTATGAGAGTATTCATTATAAACACGATAGATGCTACCCAACTTTCGTGTGTATCGGCTAAGCGTGCCAATATGTTATTGATGTAACAGATATCTCGTCTCAAGTAGCCTAACTGTTTGCGAATGTCTTTGCGGATTTCGTTTGTACCTTTTCTCTTCATTTGTCTAATATTTCGCAATTCGTCATTCTTATTCCGTCTTAACTAATGATGCCAAAAACAGCGCAAAATCAGTAATATCTTCATCCACACTGGCTTTTTCCAAAGCAGTCATATATTCCTGTCGTCTTTCGACGGGGATAATTGCCCAGCTATAACCACCGGAAATTAGCATAGTATTCATTAAGAAACGAGCAATACGTCCATTGCCGTCCATATATGGGTGAATGTACACAAAAACAAAATGACCTAAAACAGACCTCACTCTGGCATCCGGTTCGTTTTTTAGTAATTCGAATAATACAGGCATGGCTTCTCTGACAGCTTCTGGATTTAATGGTGTGTGCATAGAACCTCGAATATAAACTTGATTCGTACGATATCCTGCTAAATCAGACGCTTTTATTAATCCGACAGTAACACTCGGAGCGAATAATTCGCGATACCATACTCTGTGATCATTGTCAACAATCTCTCCGGAATTTTCCCCATTAAGGATTTTTTTCACACTTTCTCTTACGGATTGGAATGCCTGCCAATAGCCACGTGCAGCCATTGTGTTTCGTTGCTCCGCATCAGAAGAATCCTCATCCGGCTTCCAATTTCCACTCTTCACTTTCTGAATTAGTTTGTCAGTGACTTTATATCCTTCGATAGAGAGCGAATGATAAGCATCTAATTTGTATTGGGCATCAATATCTTTTAAGCAAGTCTCGGTATCTGTATGAATATGTTTTATTTCAGGGAAATTAGCCACAACGACATCTCGCATTTTATTCCACATTAATTTCAACCTCATTACATAAGGTGATGTTATGCGAGAATAGCTGATTGTACTTTGGTCAGCAAAAGGATCTTCTTCCCGGATATCATAACCCAGACCCTTCATCGTATTGACTATTTCATCCGCTGCCGATGTATGACCAATATTTCGGAATGCTCCGGCTAATCGTCCCGCTTTCGTTGTTTGTCCATTTTCAAGGACTATTTTCAATATATCGCCAACATCAGATATCATTGATAAGCAAGTTCGTGCTGCGACACTATCCAATCTGAAAAAATCCGGGCTGCATTCAATCAAGGCTTCCGGTAATGAATACATATTCAATCCTAATTGTGATTCTTTATAAACCGGATTTGCTAAAGATGCACGAAAATAAAGAATTGATGTATCATGCAACAAATTCACGATATTACTCGACTCTTTAGATATACGTATTATCACTTGCTTTGGAACAGTTCTGTTTCCGCTATAAAAGGCTAATGATTGATCTGCCGACAAGCACCACTCTTCTCCAAACCGGGTATTAGCATAACCGGATATGAAATGCCAATACGAGGTGTACCAGTTTGTCGTATCACCCGGTACCCTATCTGGTCGTGATGAGATATACCATCCCTTCATCACTTCTTGAATAAATCCGTTCTTAATTAATCGATCCAAATGAGTTCGTGATAAGTCTGCCGACTTAATTACTGCAAGACCATTTTCATTTTGTAATTTTTGCAGTTCTTTTAAAGAATCTGCTAATCTATCTTGAAGTGTTGCCATACCTGCCCTATTTGGATATTTACTATTTTATTTTACCGGTTGATTACTTTTTTATCATGTCGAGCAGAAACTATTCTATTTTGCCGTCCAATCACTATTTTATTTTGCAAATGTATGGTATTTCTGGGATATATGCAAAGTTTCACTTTATCAATTGGTGTAAAATGCAAGTATCTATGTTTAGATAGACTTACACTTACTCCAAAGTTAAAACGTATAACTCAGAATAGTTGTATATATGGAAAGAAGTTGTGTTTTTGAATTTGAGTATTGTGGCGACAATGGGATGCAAACCCAAGCCAAGAACTACCATTTTAAGATGCGCTTTAGCCGTACCCCTAGACTAAAAGCAAGATAAAAACATCGAACTTAAATAAGTTCTAAGCCTCCTATTTAGAGGAGACTGGATAAATAAATAAAGTTTGTCAATACATGATGACTACTGATGGAATCAAATATCTTTTTATGTATAATTCTTCTTTGTTGCAATATATCCATATGAAAATTTTGCTCCCATAATGACTGTTTGTTGTTGTGCTCAATTTAAGTAGATTTCTCTGTTTTTATCCAAAAATTACAATTACCTTTAAACTTACTTTTTATTTTTGCAATAATAAAAACCAATTGCCGTTTAAAAGGGTAATAAATACGATGATGTTTAAAAAAACGCTCTGCACTTTCATATTACTTTTTACATTGAAAGCTTTGTCGGCACAAGGAAACTTGACGGATTTGGATTACAAAATCTTTCGTCTCGGTTTTTCTTTGGGGACCAATTATATGCATTTAGATGTGGAACATACAGAGTTTGAGCAAGACGGAAAAATCTATTATGCTCAGGTTTCTGATGTGTTGCCGGGTTTTACAGTCGGACTGATTACTGACTTGCGCCTGCACCGTCATTTCAATTTTCGGGTTACACCCTCTTTGCTGCTCGGGGAGCGTCATCTTTATTTCAAATCTTACGATGTCAGTACCGGTATGCTTGAAGACGATCAAAAGGTCAATCTGTTTTCTTTACCCATTGATATCCCTGTTTACCTGAGATATAGCGCAGAAAGATATGGTAATTTTAAACCTTTTATTCAAGTGGGAGTCGGAACCTATTTCGATTTGGGAAGGGATGAGCAAACAGACGTCACCCTGAAATTGGCTGATTATTATTACAGCATCGGGTTTGGATGTGATTTGTACTTCAGATATTTTAAGCTGTCGCCCGAAATGAAATTTAATTTTGGCAAAATGAATATGCTGTCTCCCAAACACATCACGGATGATACGGTTGCAACTCTCAAATATACCAATGCCATTTCTAACATACTATCGCGCGTTATCGTGTTTTCTTTGAATATTGAATAATCAAATAATCTGCATGAACCTATTTTCCTCCAAATATACATTACTCTTGTCATTATGCGTGATGATTGCTTTGGCAGCTTGTGATAATGAGTTGAATATGAATGGTGCAGCAAATGGTTTGACCTTCTCGACAGACACATTGACTTTTGACACAGTTTTTACTACCATCGGCAGTACCACCTCTAAGGTGATGGTGTATAACAAGCAAAATAAAGCTGTTAAAATCGATATGGTCCATTTAGCCGGCGGTGCTTCATCTCCTTTCCGCATCAATGTAGATGGGGCTAAAGATGCCATGCATCAATTTCAAGATATAAAGCTCAATGCACGAGATTCTTTGTTTGTGTTTGTCGAAGTACACATCAACCCGAATGATGAAAATATGCCTGTATTGGTGCAGGATTCTATTATGTTTAATGTAGATGGTAAAAGGAAAAGGGTTCTGTTAGAGGCTTATGGGCAAGATGTTGAGCTTGTCAGGAGTATGATTATCAGTCAAGATACTACCTTGAATGCCGGGAAACCTTATTTGGTATATGATTCCATTACTGTTGAACCAGACGTTACACTGACCTTGGCAGCAGGTACGCGTATTTATTATCGCAATAATGCAGCTATGATAGTTTATGGCAATCTTCGAGCTGATGGTTCGTGGGAACAACCGATTTACATGCAGGGCGATAGGTTGGATAAAATAAACTACGATCATCCCATACCCTATAAATATGTTGCGGGACAGTGGGGTGGGGTATTCCTACTTGCTAAAAACGGTCATCATGTGCTGAATCATATCGATATTAGCTCAGGTACGGTAGGTGTGTATTTTTATAATGAAGATAAAAATGCCACTCCTTATCTTGAAATCAATAACAGTAGAATTCACAATTTTCTGTTGTATAATCTTGTGGTTGTGAATGGAAATGTGTTGGTAACCAATTCAGAAATCACAAATTCAGGAAGTTATACGGTTTATTTGAATGGTGGAGAGCACCAGTTTTACCATTGCACCATCGCCAACCTCTTCAGTAAAAGTGCCGGAAGCCCTGTTAGTCGCGATGAAACACCTGCTGTTATGCTTATGGACTTGAATAAACAGCTTCCCATGGAAAGTATTTTTAAAAATTGTGTAATCACCGGTACGGCTAAAACCGAATTTACCATTGCCAGTAAGTTCAAGGATTTATACAAAGGTGATTTTCAATATAATTACCTCAAACGCACAGAAGATTCATTGGCTGTGTATCAGCACAACCGTTGGTATCAAGAAGAAGATTCTCTCGTTTTTGTAAGAGAAGAATACGATTATAAGAAAGCGACGTATTTTGATTTTACGCCAGACTCTCTTTCTCCGCTTCGTGGATTGGCAGATCCTAACGTTGCTGAGGAATATCCGCTCGATTTAAAAGGAAGAAGTAGATTAGCCGATGGAGAACCGGATGTTGGCGCTTACGAGTGGTATCCGACAACTGCGCAATAAGTAAATTGATCATATTTTTACGTTTTGCTTTATAAAATTGGAGATAAATGCTTCTTAGTTTTTATCTTTGCAAATTGGGTTCTGATATGTAATCCGGAAATGAGCAAGCAAGTATGCTAAGGTTATGAGTCTGCATGCATGTTAGTTTCATTATAATCATTCAATCCTAAATTCTACATGTATGAAAGTATTGCTGTGCTGTTTACTGAGTTCCCTGTATGTGGGCGCATATGCCCTTGATAACGAAAGTGTTTTCAGGGTGATGTGTTATAATGTAGAAAATTATTTTGATTGCGTGGATGATCCGGAAACGAAAGACGAAGAATACCTACCCGGAGGCATGCGCGGGTGGAATTACACCCGTTATGTGGAGAAACAATACAACATAGCGCGTGTCCTTGCTGCCATAGGTGAATGGGAACCTCCTGCTTTAGTGGGTTTGTGTGAAGTGGAGAGCAGAAAAGCCTTGCTCGACTTGGTGGTTTGGGGTCCCCTGAAAAATTTGCAATATAGATTTGTGCATCATGAATCACCCGATATCAGAGGCATTGATGTGGCTTTGCTGTATCAGCCTGATGCATTCAAGTTATTGCATGATGAGCCCATTCGGGTAACATTCACTGATGCTCCTCATAGCACAACCAGGGATATTTTGTATGTAATGGGAGAGTTGCAGAGCCGAGATACATTGCATGTGTTTGTGTGTCATTTTCCATCTCGATTAGGTGGGGAGCTTGAGTCGGAAAGTAGAAGGATAGATGCTGCACGCATCCTCAGGAATAAAATTGATGAGATTTTTGATTTTGATGAAGATGCAAAAATTATCATTATGGGCGATTTCAATGATTATCCCGACAATAAAAGCATCTATAAAGTTTTGCAGGCACAAGAGCCGCATACACAGTTTAAACCATCAACTTTGTATAATTTGATGTATCCTAAGCACCAAGAGGGAAAAGGGACGCACAAGCACGAAGGGGAATGGGGTGTGCTTGATCAGTTGATTGTTTCAGGTAGTTTGTTGGATGACCGATTGCAAATTCATACCACTCCATCAAGCGTACATATCTTTGAAAAAGATTTCTTATTGGAAGATGATTGGAAATTTTTAGGCAAAAAGCCTTTCAGAACTTATATTGGGATGAAATACGCTGGTGGATTTTCAGATCATTTACCTGTTTATGTTGATTTTTATTTGAAATTTTGATTGATATTTTGGCATTTATGGATGTTCAATTATTTATACCTTGTTTTATAGATCAGTTTTATCCGCAGACGGCATTTAATGTGGTTAAAGTGTTGGAAATGGCAGGATGCACCGTGCATTATAATCCTGATCAAACTTGCTGCGGACAGCCGGCGTACAACAGTGGCTACTGGCAGGAAGCTGCCAAGTTAGCCGATAAGTTCCTACATGATTTTAAGGATACCATGCCCATTGTGTCTCCTTCTGCGTCTTGTTCCGGTTTTGTAAAATTTCATTATCCGAAGATTTTGAAAGATAACAGGGAGCTGATGCTTAGACATGCCGGTATCTGTCCGCAAGTTTATGAGTTGTCTGATTTTTTGGTGAACATCTTAAAAGTTCAAAGCTGGGATATGGAATTTAATCATCAGGTTACTTATCATGATGGTTGTTCGGCTTTACGAGAGTACGGAGTGGCAGAGGAGCCAAGAAAACTATTGCGGATGCTGAAAGGTATCGAGTTGATAGAGATGGATGAACCGGATACTTGTTGCGGCTTCGGGGGGACCTTTGCCGTCAAGCATACGGCTGTTTCGACTGCCTTAGCTGAGAAAAAAGTATTGGATGCCTTACAAACCGGAGCAACATATATCGTCAGCACAGAGTCCTCGTGCTTGATGAGTATCAATGGTTATATCCGCAAACATAAATTGCCTGTCAAAGGTATTCATTTAGCCGATGCTCTATCAGGGGCGATAATTTGATTGTTCGAGTATTTGCTGATAGTTCTCATTACTCATCAGTTCACTTAATCCGATGTTTTTGTTGTTTTGCATGTAGCTTTTTACGATTTGCCATCCCATCCACACCCCCAATCTTCCGGGCGACTCTGATGAAATCGGAGCAGTAAACGGTGCCGGATGAATGAATTGAGTAATCAATAACTGCTTAGTCGAAAATAAATACTTGTTTTCCAACATGCTTGCCCATATTTTTTTCTCGTGGGCTTTGCACCAATCCATGGCTGCCGGATCATATCCTATCAATACAGATTTGGGTGTATCCGACAAGAATATTTGCATCAGATACAAAATTTTTCCTTCATACAGCATGTGACTCAACACATCGTCCTTCCCTTGAAAGGGAAAAACTCGATGCAGCCAAGTGTTTATTAAATCCGGAACCAACATTTCTTGCCGCATATTTGAGATAAGGTAGTCGTAAGTAATGTCAGGATACAAAGGATAATCAGCCCCTAAATACAAATCGGTCCCTACACCCAATATGGTATCAGCAACTAAAAACTGATGATTGAAACCGGACACAAAGCAATAAATAGCCGGTATGGGTTTGTCGGGGAAATAATCATGCAGATAGGAAAAAGCCTTTGAAAGGTCATGCTCGATGGACTTCGTATCGTTGAAAACGTCTTTTACCTTTTGATTCACTGTTTTAAAAATTGAATCATTCAGAAAATCTGTGATTTGCTGGGCATTTTCAATGCTGTCTGCTTGGTGCATTGACAACACATCCTCCATAAACAAAGTATAAAATTCGGGGTATTTGTCTTCAAGCAGCTTGAGAGCAGCCAAAGTGTTGTTGGTGTCAAGATTGATAAAATCCACATCAAAACGTTGAATCTCAACTTTTACCGGGTCTTTAAAGGTACTGATGTAGAACCTGCTTTGCTGCTTACAAGACGAAAGAAACAGTAAAGATATAAGGGTTATATAAAATAATATTGATTTACTATTTACCATTTAATCATTTACTATTTAATCTCTCAATCTCTCAATCCCCAATCCTCAATCCTCAATCACCAATCACCCCACTTCCATTTATCCCTTGCACAACCCTAAAGTCCCCCTTGGGAGATTTAGAGGACTACCTCTTCTTATTCCTCTCCCGCATCATCTTTTCCTGTTCTCTTTGCATCTTTTCCAAGCGTTCCATAAAGCTACTTTTCTTTTTAGCAGGCTGCTTCTTCGCATTGGCAGTTCTTTTGGCATGCAGTTGAGCCAGTATTTTTTTCTCGTCTATGGTCGCTCTGATGGCGTAGGTTTGCCCAATGGTAATCAGCGTAGAAATGAAATAATAATAACTCAATCCGGAAGCGTAGTTGTTGAAAACAAACATAAACATGATGGGCATCAGGTACATCATCCACTTCATCATGCCGGCACCCGGTTGATCAGGCGTAGCCGTGTTAGCCATATTTAATTTGGTGGACAGCAAAGTGGTAACGGTCATCAACAAAGTAAACAAGCTGATATGATTGCCATAATATTGGGAAATAAAAGGAATGTAAGTATTCCAGCTCACGATGGCATCATAAGAGGATAAATCTTTTGCCCACAAGAAACTTTCTCCCCTCAATTCAATAGAAGAAGGGAAAAACATAAACATGGCGAATAAGATGGGCATTTGCAACAAAGTAGGCAAACACCCACTGAAGGGGCTGACACCGACTTTGTTATATAATTCCATGGTTGCTTTCTGACGCTCTGCAGCTTTTTCAGCAGGGATACGCGCATTGATTTCATCTATTTCCGGTTTCAAAACACGCATTTTGGCGCTTGAGACATACGACTTGTAAGTAAGTGGAAACAACACGGTTTTAATGACTATAGTCATCAATAAAATGATGATACCAAAATTACCGATAAACGAACTGAACAAGTTGAACATGGGAATGATGGCAAAACGGTTGACCCAGCCAAAAATACCCCATCCCAAAGGCACTACATCACGCAGTTTGAGTTTTTGATCGGCAGGCAAGCCTTTGTCGTATGCAGCTAAAGTCTTATGCCTGTTGGGTCCTAAGTAGAATTTGAAATTCATATCCTCTTGGCTCACCGGATTGTAATCCACCGTCATCTCAGCTTGATAGGATTTCATGAATCCGCTTTCTTTCGATTCAATTTTGCTGATAAGATGTGTATTGGAAAAATTCTCTTGGGCAATTAATATCGAACTGAAGTATTGATCTTTGAAGGCAATCCATTTTACCCTGCCGGTTAATTTTTTCTCGTCGTCTTTGGCTGCACTCAGCTTCTCCATATTATCAGCCAAGTATTTATAATTGAGGGTAGAATAACGTTCTTCAAACTGACGACCCTTTTCTTGCTGACGGATTTTTGAGTCCCAATTCACAATCATATAATTGCTCCCTAAAGGCATGATGGTGTTCATTTCATGGGATCTGACCGTGAAATCAAGCATGTAGTCATTGGCGGGAAGGGTGTAAATGAAATCAATGTATGCATCAGTCTCAGATTGCAACCTGAAAATCATTTGTCGGTTTCCTTCACTGTCTTCAGTAATGTCAGTCACGGGATTAAAAAATAGAGAAGATGTCGTGATGATGTGGTTGTTGCGCAATGCCATCGTAAATCCGAAGTTCGCTTCATCTTGATGGAAAAGTTCAACAGGAAGTGAATCTCGTGAAATGTATTCTTTTAACTGAGCAGAAACGATTTTACCACCTTTGTTGCTCAATGTGATTTTTATCAAATCATTTTCAAGCACGAAAAGTTTTTCTTCTCCTGCAACCGCTGTTTTAAAATCACCATAGACTTCCAAAGCTTCTTGTTTGGTAGAAGAACCAGCGTAATCTGCCGTAGTTGAATCCAATACCTTTTGTGTTGAGCTTTCCTGTAAGACAGCATCTTGTAATTCCTGCTGCGCAATTCTTAAAGAATCCTGATAAGCCCGCTGACGTTCAATTTCTTCCGAACTTGGGCGGTTTAAAACAGAAAAGCCTATTAAAATACCCGCAATAAGTACAAACCCGAGAATTGTATTTTTATCCATTGATATATGTTTTCTTTTTATTTAGTGATGATGGCTTCTATAAAGCTGATAAATAAAGGGTGTGGATTAACGACGGTACTTCTGTATTCTGGATGAAACTGTACCCCGATATACCATTTTTTATCTTTCAGTTCGATGATTTCCACCAAATTAGATTCCTCATTGTATCCGCTACAAATCATGCCTGCTTTCTCAAAAGTCTCTTTGTATTTGTTGTTAAATTCATAACGATGTCTGTGTCGCTCATAGATAGAGGGACTATTGTATATTTCAGCAGCTTTGGTGTCGGGAACGATATTACATGGAAAAGAACCTAAACGCATGCCGCCTTTCAAATCCATATTGTTTTTTTGCTCATACATGATGTCGATGACGTTATGAGCAGTGGTAGCATCCATTTCGGTGCTGTTGGCATCCTTCAAATCCAATACATTGCGTGCAAACTCAATAGCCATGGCTTGCATGCCCATACCAATACCGAAACAAGGAATATCATTTTTGCGGGCATATTGAAGTGCGCATAGCTTACCATCCATGCCGCGGGTACCAAATCCGGGTGCAACCAAAATCCCATCCATCTTAGCAAGTTTCTTTTCGATGTTGTCGCCATTCAATTTATCGGAAAGCACCAATTCTAACTTTAATTTTCTGTTGTTGTAAGTAGTCGCCTGAATCAGCGATTCAATGATAGATTTGTATGCATCGGGGAGTTGTACGTACTTGCCAACCAACGCAATACGCACTTCCTCTTTGGCGTTTTCGAGTCTGTTCACAAAATCAATCCATTTGTCCATCTTTACAGGTGGAACTTGCGACAGGTCATATCCTAATTTCGTCAAAGCTACCTCATCCAATTTTTCTTGCTGCATATTGAGCGGTACTCGATAAATGGAAGGTACATCAATGGATTGCATAACGGCATGAGGTTCTACGTTGCAAAACAGAGCCACCTTTTTACGGATCTCCGTATTGATGTTATGCTCGGTGCGTAAAACCAAAATATCAGGTTGAACTCCCTGCTCTTGTAGAGTCTTGACAGAATGCTGCGTGGGTTTGGTCTTCAATTCATTGGCAGCGGAGAGATAAGGAACATAGGTCAGATGGATGATCAGGCTGTTTTTACCTAATTCCCAACGCAACTGGCGCACACTTTCAATATAAGGTAAGGATTCAATATCGCCGACTGTCCCACCGATTTCTGTAATCACAAAGTCGAATTCGCCCTTACTGCCCAAGGATTTGATGTTGCGTTTGATTTCGTCCGTGATGTGTGGCACCACTTGTACGGTTTTACCTAAATAATCACCTCGACGTTCTTTGTTGATCACGTTTTGGTAAATTCTTCCGGTTGTGACATTATTGGCTTTGCGTGTTTCCACACCCAAAAACCGCTCGTAATGTCCTAAGTCCAAATCGGCTTCGTGCCCGTCAACTGTAACAAAACACTCTCCGTGCTCATAAGGATTCAGCGTACCCGGATTCACATTGATGTAAGGATCCAATTTCTGATTAGTCACCCGAAACCCCCGCGCTTGCAAAAGTTTACCCAAAGAAGCAGCGATGATGCCCTTGCCTAAAGACGAGGTTACACCACCGGTAACGAAAATATACTTAGTTTTATCCACCTTGTTTGTACTTAAAATTCATATTTTTAAGTCTGCAAATTTCGGTAAAAAAAACGAGATATGCAAAGTTGAGTGATGTGAAAACACATTGTGTGCTTGTGACATTGTTGATAAGCAGCATCAAAGTTTCAAAACAGGCTGCGCTACGCTCCTATAAAGCAAAAGCAGGAGAAATGCTGAAAAATTTCCCCTGCTTTTACGACAAACGTCAAATATGATAATTTTACTTAATTCCCAACTTCTTCTTCACCAAAGGTGTCACATCCACTGCTTTGGGCGAATGATAAGCGATGGATTGGCTGCTTAAGTCAAAGATATACGTGTAATTATTTTCAGCTCCTACTTCGGAAGTGGCTTTGATGATTTTTTCACGTAACACATTGATAAGCTCCATTTGTTTCTGCTGCAATTCCTGATTAGCAGTCTGTTGAAAAGTGGAAATCCTGTTCTCGATATCTACAATTTCACTCTGACGCCTGGTCTTAATAGATTCTGCCATGGTGGCGAGATTATCCTGAAACTCTTTTGCCTTAGAATAGTACTCTTCGTACATTTTGTCCAATTCTTTTTTGTATTGCTCGTTCAAATCAGCAATTGTCTTTTCAACATCAGACAGTTCAGGCATCACCTGAAAAATATCTTGTATGTTTACATAAGCCAGCTTATCCTGAGCCATCAGACCGAGAGGCAAAGCTAATAATACTATGAATGCAATTCTTTTAATCATGTCAATTTTTTTTATTTTCTTAATTTTAAATTTGCGCAAATTTAATATATTATTTTGAATAACCCAATTTGATAAGTATCTGATCGCTGATGTCAATTTTAGGTGAGCTGAAGATGATGCTCATGGCTGAATTTTTGTCGATGATCAGGCTGTAATCTTTCTCTCTGCTGAGTTCTTGTACCACATTATAAATCTCATCCTGAATAGGTTTCATCAAGCTTTGACGTTTTTTGAAAAGCTCTCCGTCAGGACCGAAATATTCACGTTTTAATTCTTGGGCTTCTTTTTCTTTGGCAATAATTTCTTCTTCACGCTGCACTTTCATTTCATCTGAAAGAAATACCAATTCTGTTTGGTAGTTCTTATACATGTTTTGAACTTCTTCCATTTTTGTTTCTACTTCTGACTGCCACCTTTTTGAGATGATATTCAGCTGTTCGTTGGCTGTCTCATACGAAGGAATGTTTTTCAGGATATATTCCATATCAACAATGGCAAACTTCTGGGCACTCAGGGAACCAAGTATCCCCACAAAAAGACCGAGTATCAATATATTTTTTCTCATAACCTAAAGGATTAATTGTTAGTAATTTTCTAAAGCCGGTGCTGCCCTCTCAAATTTCCTGCCGAAAATTATAATTCTTGTCCAAGCACAAAGTGGAATTGACTACCGCCGACTTCACCTTTGATGTCTTTGTCGAATCCATACCCCCAATCGATTCCCATCATACCAAACATAGGCAAGAAAATACGGACACCGACTCCCGCAGCTCTTTTCAAATCAAACGGACTGTAATCTATCATCCTGTTGAAACTGTTTCCGGCTTCCATGAAACCAAGTACATAGATGGTAGCAGATTGCTCCAAAGATAATGGATATCGTAATTCCATCGTGAATTTATTGAATAAATATCCTATCCTTGTGTTGCGGGATAAATCATAAGGAACCAATGATCCGGATTCATAACCGCGCATGGCAACGTATTCAGTGCCGTAGCTGGTATAAGCCGACATGCCGTCGCCGCCCATATAATAGGTTTCATAAGGCGAACGTGCATTTTTGTTGTAATGTCCTAAATAACCAAACATCAACCGAGTCATCAAAATCAATTTTTCATCCGAAGTCAGTGGTGTAAATGTTTTGCCGTTCAATGTCCATTTGTGATATTCAATAAACTTGTAACGCTCCTGATCAGTCATGGCAGGATCTGCATAATCTTTTCCACTGATAACTGAATAAGGAGGAGTGATTTTCAGTCCTACACTAAAGGAAGACCCACGGCGTGTATAGATGGGGTTAAAAATAGAATTCCTGCTTAACGTCAGGTTCAAACTGAGATTATTGTAATTTCCGTCTGTCAAAGGAGGTAGATAGCTCCAGTCACTCAGCATGAATCGCTGGTATGATAATTCACCATAGAATGAGAAATAATCATCGGGCCAGTTTAATCTTTTTCCGTATCCCAATGATGCACCCAAGGTACGCATATAAATTTCCGGGTCTGTTTCGTTTTGATACATGGTAGAATAAGCATTGCTGTAATCATCATACCCACCGTAACCTCCATATCCACCATATCCGCCGTATCCACCATACCCGCCGTATCCTCCGTATCCATAGGGAGAGTACATGTAATTCTGCATACTTTCCCAAAATCTTTTGCTCACTCCGGTTTGTGCTGCATAATAAATGGAAGCAGATAAGGAGTTGGGCCGCTTGCCGCCTAACCAAGGCTCTATGAATGAGGCGCTGACTGATGAATATGTCTGACCGCTCGTTCTGGCATTGATGGAGAATGTCTGTCCCTCACCTTGTGGCACAATGCGATAGGTCTCCGGTCTGAACAGGTTCTGAATGGCGAAATTTGTAAATTTTAACCCGAGGGTTCCTACGACACCAGTTGCGCCCCATCCTGCCGAGAACTCAATCTGGTCACTTCCTTTCGTTTCCAATTCATACGTGATGTCAACTGTCCCACTCTCCGGATCAGGCTGTATGTCAGGTCTGATCTTTTCAGGATCAAAATGCCCCATGCCGGCAAGCTCCCTGTAGGTTCGCATGATGTCCGACTGACTGTACAACTCACCGGGCCTGGTATAAAGTTCCCTTTTGATTACGTGATCATACACCCTTGTATTACCGGTGATGTTTACAGCATTGATGGTGGCTTGCTTCCCTTCGTAAACCCGCATCTCAAAGTCGATGGAGTCATTTTCTATCAACACTTCCACCGGTTCGATATCGGAGAAAAGATAGCCTCTGTCTTGGTATAACTTACTGACAGCCTCACTCTCATCAGTTTTCAGCTTTTTCATCAGTTGTTTGTAATTATACACATCTCCTTTTTTGATGTTTAATACTTCATTCAGATATTCATAGGGATAAATGGTGTTTCCCACCCATTTGATATCTCTGAAATAGTACTTTCTCCCCTCATCTACCGTGATGTGCACACTGACATGTTTTTCGTCGAAAGGAGTTACGCTGTCGGTAACAATATAAGCATCCCTGTAGCCGATTTCATTGTATTTCTCAATCAGGGCAACTTTGTCTTTTTCATATTCTTCCCGTACAAATTTCTTGGTTCTGAAAAAGTTACGCCAATTATTGTCATTGGTTTTTTTCATTGCCCGGTTAATCTGATTGAATGTCAGGGCATCATTACCATGAATGATGATTTCTTTGACGCGATTTTTAACTTTCTTATCAACCTCAATATCAACGATTACGTGATTGGGTTGTTCCGGATCATCTTTTTGGAAAACATGGGCTTCAACATTCATAAAACCTTTTTCTTCCAAATATTTTTTGATGACCAAGATGGCTCTATCCGATATATTAGGGGTAATTTGATTGCCTTCCACAATGCCTAACTTAGAACTCAGCTCGTCTATTTCCCCTTTTTTTAAGCCGTGATAATTGATTTTCGATATTTGAGGACGTTGCTTGAGGGCAATTTGAAGCCATATTTTTCCGTCTTCTATTTTAGTGGCAAAAATCTTCACATCAGAGAATAGACCTTGTTTCCAGAAGCGTTTCACGACATCTGAAATAGCATCTCCCGGAACGGTAATGGCATCACCCACCGACAATCCGGAAAAACCTATCAACACGAAGTCTTCATAGTTGTCGGCGCCGGTCACAGCGATTTCTGCTATCTCATATTTTTGAGGCGTAGCACTGTAGTTGATTTCCGGGATAGCGATGGTGTCAGTTGCTGCTTCCTGACTGAAAATAGCCCATTTTCCTACAAACAGGCTGAATAGAATAATAAGTAAAGATGAGTATCGTTGGGACATGGAGTTTCTATGCTGTTAATGTTTTTATTTACCAAAACGGCGATCTCTGCTTTGGTAACATACAATGGATTTGTAAAATTCTTCTTTGCGAAACGCAGGCCAGTGCTTGTCTGTGAAATATAATTCGGAATACGCAATCTGCCACAAAAGAAAATTGCTGATTCTGATCTCTCCGCTTGTCCTAATCAACAGGTCGGGATCGGGGATGTCGCGGGTAAGTAAATAGGATGAAATTAATTCCTCAGATACATCGTCGGGTTTGATTTTTCCGGCACAAACATCTTGCGTGATATTTTTCATGGCATGTTGAATTTCCCATCGGGAAGAATAGCTCAATGCAAGGATTAATGTAAGCCCTGTATTTGTTGAAGTAGTCTGTATGCACTCTGCCAATTTTTCGCGTACTTTTTCAGGTAAACGATCGAGATCTCCTATGGTGGTGAGTCTGACATTGTTTTTCTGCAATCTGACCGTCTCTTTTTCGATGGAGTCAACCAATAATTCCATCAGCGCACTGACTTCATCCAAAGGGCGTCCCCAATTTTCAGTGGAAAAAACATACAAGGTCAGGTATTGAATGCCTAATTTTACAGCTTCCTCAGTAATCACATTAACTGATTTGACGCCATTCTTATGACCAAAGACCCGAGGATAACCCTTGTCTTTTGCCCAACGACCGTTTCCATCCATGATGATGGCGATGTGTTGTGGAAGACGAGACAAATCAATCTTATCTTTATAGCTTGACATATACGAGATTTACTTATAATTAAAGCATTTACACTTCCTCCTGAATAAGCCGTAACTTAAACCGATTGTAACCGTGCCCAAATGATCATTATTTAAAATATTGCTGCCATTCATGCCCAAGAAATTATTCAATGCAGGATGTCCTTCTATGTTATCGGCGAGCATCAACCTGTGCGTCCATTGTGCGTTCAGATGCAGTCGTTCAGATAACAAGACCTTATACCCAATTCCGATGGGGATGCTTGCATTCAGCTTATTTGAATGTCCATTGTTCAGGTGCATCAAACCGGCTCCCGCAAAAAGATAAGCAGTATGATTGCTACTCTTCAATACGTAATCGAGCTGTATGTAATCAAAAAAATTAAAGGCAAAAGTAAAATCCAATGCATTTATATTCTGATTGATAGTGACATCAGGATCATACAAATGTTCAATCCTTTGTTCGTAATCGCCTTGTATTGAAGTATGATTGATATCCGCTTGCAATGACAAGCGCTGATTGAAAAGATACCTGAACAAAACTCCATAATCAGCCTGAAAATCAAAAGACTTTGCCTTTACATCACCCGAAAAATAAGAAGCACCTCCGTGAACTCCTATTTCAATGGTGTATATTTCCTGCGCAAACAGGCTGGTAGTCACCAACCACATCACCGTTAAAAAAGCACATCTAATTAATTTCAACATGATAAGGAATCGTTCATATTAAGTTGCATAATCAGATATCTAACGGTATTATCATCAATTAATTATTTTTTGATGCTGAAAAGCAGCAACAAAAGTAATGATTATCTTTCAATGTAGAAAAAATAGGAAGTCGGAAGCTTTTAAATTTAACAATTAATTGCAATCAACATTTAGCTTGAGAGTGCAAAGTATTGCAGGAGTGCGTTGTTCTCGTTGGCTGTCATGATTTTTTGAGCTTCCGGGCTGTCGTCTTTTAACCCACAAAGATGCAGCATACCATGTATGATGACCCTCAATATTTCTTTTTCGAAAGTTACCTGGTATTTGTCGGCATTGGCTTGAACTGTTTCTATACTGATGAAAATATCTCCGGAAACAATGTTCTTTTTTGAATAATCAAATGTGATGATGTCGGTGTAGTAATCATGTTGAAGATATTCACGATTGATTTCTAATATTTTATCATCATTGCAAAAAATAAAAGTGATGTTGCCGGTCGTTTTATCAAATCCGCTGACGGTGCTTTTAATCCATCGGATTATTCTTTTCTCATCCAATTTAGGCATGGATATGTCGATAGTCTGAAAAAGTATCATGTTGTAGTTTGAATCTGTTGATGATCAATGTGTTTCTATTTTATTTTCAGAAAAAGAAAAGATAGCCTAACAGAATGGCAGCCGTGATGCCGGCTAAATCTGCTAATAAGCTGCAACCGAGTGTGTAACGCGTTTTCTTAATGCCTACAGCACCATAATATACGGCTAAAACATAAAAGGTAGTTTCTGTTGATCCTTGCACAATGCTCACCATTCGTCCCACAAACGAGTCAGCCCCGTGTTGGGTCATCGCATCTATCATCATGCCTCTCGCTCCACTTCCACTCAAAGGTTTCATGAAAGCAGTAGGTAGCGCTTGAACAAATTCAGAATTTAGACCAAGCATTGCCACAAATTTTCCTATGCCATCCACTATGAAGTCCATGGCACCGGAAGCACGAAACACTCCAATTGCCAATAAAATAGCGATGAGGTAGGGGATGATGCCGACAGCCACTTGAAAGCCATCTTTAGCACCTTCTATAAAAGACTCATATACATTGACTTTGCGGAAGGCAGCCATCAAAACAAAGCCGATAATGACAGAGAATAAAATAAACGCAGCAGCTAAGTTGGAATATACGGCTAATTGATCTTTCGGCAAATGCATCAGAAAAAACATCAATCCGGCGACCAATACGATAAATCCAAGTAAAGTCAGCAAAATGGTTTTATTGAAAAGATTGATTTTCTGCATGACGGCGACACTTAAAAATCCCACCAAGGTTGAAAAGAAAGTAGCTAATAATATAGGTAGAAAGACATCGGTAGGATTAGCGGCTCCCAACTGTGCCCGATATACCATGATGGTAATGGGAATGATGGTTAAACCGGATGAATTTAATACGAGAAACATAATCATCGGATTGGAAGCCCGATCTTTTTCAGGATTGATTTCCTGCAATTCTTTCATGGCTTTCAGTCCCATAGGGGTGGCTGCATTATCCAAACCCAGCATATTCGCTGAGATATTCATAAAAATACTGCCCATTGCGGGATGATCTTTGGGAATATCGGGAAAGATTTTTGAGAAAAAAGGAGCCACCAATCTTGAAAAAGCTTTGATAACACCACCATTTTCTCCAATTTTCATGATGCCTAACCATAAAGCCAATACACCGGTAAGACCCAAAGATATTTCAAAGCCGGTTTTAGCCGAGTCGAAAGTGGCATTCATGATATCCGTAAAAATCTGGGTATTTCCAAAAAGAAAAGCCTGAAAGCAGGCGACAATAAAAGCTATCAGCAAAAAACCAATCCAAATATAGTTGAGAATCATGTTACAGTTTTTGGGATGTGTGATAAAAACGATACAAAGTAAATGAAAAAATACTAATAATCATGAAGAAGTCCCCAGAATGGTGTGTTTAAGTGCTATTTGGTGTTTTACCTATTAAACCTTTGTTTAGTATATCAGTCATAGGGGGGTGTTGGGGAACGAAGAACTTAAGAACGAAGAACGAAGAACGAAGAACGAATAATGAATAATAACCCCTAAATCCCCTAAAAGGGGACTTTTGTATGTGCAGTTGTTTATCTCTTGCACACTGTTACAGCCCCCTTTAGGGGGTTGGGGGTTAAAGAGTAATCGAATAATGAATAACGAATAATGAACAGAAAAATTATCTTTTCGCTTTTTTTGCTGACTATCAGCATGGGACTTATGGCTCAACGGTCTATTCAATCCACTGTTTTTGAAGAGAGTAGCAATATGCCCTTGGAGATGGTTACAGTCAGGTTGTTAAACGCTGCTGATTCTGCATTGGTGCAGGGTGCACAAACCAATACGAATGGTTGGTTTAGTCTGTCGCGCGTACGTCCAGGCAAGTACATTCTGATTGTCAGCTCTGTAGGTTATATCGAACATACAGAAAATATCGAGATGGAGCGAAAAGATATCATTTTGAAGAATATCAGGCTGAAAGAAAATGTACAAGCTTTAAAAGAGTTGGAAGTACGTGGTACGGCTGCTCAGTTGGTGGTGCGGGGTGATACCATCGAATACAATGCAACTGCTTTTAAAGTCCCTGAAAACGCGGTAGTTGAAGATTTGATGAAGAAACTTCCCGGTGTAGAGATTACATCAGAAGGTAAAATTACTGTAAACGGACAGGAAATCAATAAAATCAGAGTTGATGGGAAAAAGTTTTTCGATGGAGACATCGAAATGGCAACTAAAAACTTACCAGCCGAAATGATTGATAAAATCCAAGTCCTGGAGCAAAAATCTGAAATGGCTCAACTAACGGGCTTTGAAGATGATGATACAGAGCGGATTATCAATCTGACTACCAAAGCCAATCGCCGTCAGGGTGTGTTTGGAAATATAGTGGGAGGTCTGGGTCTGGATACGGAAAACTTGCTTCGCTATGATGCCAATGCCAATATTAATTTTATGTCCGGTGAATCCCAAACATCCGTTGTTGCCGGAGCCAATAATGTCAACACTTCTCGCAGTCGCCGTGGCATGGGAGGCTGGGGGGCAGGCAACGGCATTACTGAAACTCAGAATATTGGACTTAACAATAATTCAATTTTGAATGATAGTTTTAAAATTGGCGGTGATGCTTCTTTCAATCATTCCACTAATTTAAGTGAAGTGAACAGCACCAAAGAGAGTTATTTACGTGGTTCAACTTTCAATGATTCTACGTTTAGTACATCGTTCAATGACAGGTACGCCACAAGTCTCAGGTTAGAAGCCGAATGGAAACCGGACTCTTTGACGACATTTATTTTCCAACCACGCATTAATTATAATCAAGGAGCTTCAAGTAGTTCACGAGACTATATTTATTTACAAGATGAAGATACAACGAGTTATGGAGGTGCCCAAAATGCCGGTTACAACAACAGTCTTTCAGCAGGAGCCAGGTTGATTGTCAGTCGTAAATTTGCTTCAAAACCCGGCAGAACCTTAACGGCTAATCTGAATACAGGTTTCTCTCAGAATGAAAGTCACAGCTTCAACTTTTCAAATAAGGTAACGGCAGATTCTACTAACATCATCAATCAATATACAAACAATTCATCCGGAAATTTTAATTTTGATGCAAGGGTGTCTTTCGTTGAGCCTCTGTGGAACCGTAAGAATGTGTTGGAAACCGTGCTTGCTTTCAGTACCAATTCACAAAACAGTAATAAAGATCAGTTTGCTTCCGCAGATACTACTTCTTTCTCGCGGATGGATGCTGAAGAATATACTGATAAGGTTGTGGATTATAGCAATAATTTCAGCAATAAATTCTTCAGAGAAACTTTAGAGTTGAATTATCGCTATAGTGATACTGATTATTCGTTGACCATGGGCATAAAAGCTGAGCCTTCTCAAACCTACAGTGAGACTATCTACGGCAATGGAGTGACCCACTACGTGCCCAACGAAGTCTTTAACTTTGCGCCCAATGGTCGCTTTCAATATAATTTTGGGAAGAAAGAGTTTTTGCGTATTGACTACCGGGGCAATACCCGCCAACCGAGTGTAAATCAGATGCAACCGGTAAAAAACAATGATGATTTGATGCGGGAAACGGTCGGAAACCCCAGTTTGAATCCGTCTTTTACTAATAATATGAGGTTGATGTACAGCACGTTTAACGAGACGACCTTTTCTTCTTTCAGCACTTGGATTTCAGGGAATTTTGTAAAAGATCAGTTGGTGACCAATAGAATTTACGATAATTCGGGTAAACAATATACGCAAACGGTAAATTCGGATAAAATGCCCCTTTCATTTAACGGAAATGTGATGTTCAACACGCCCATCATTCAGAAGCGCCTGCATTTTAACACAAGCACCAATTTAGGTTACGATAATACTTATGGATACACTTCCAAAGAAGTTGATTTTGATAATATCGATGTGGATAATTTGTTGTTGGGAGACTTGAGTTATACCCGTCGTTACAATGCTCAGGAACAGTTGTCACTTACTTTTACACATGATGTAATTGAATTAGGTGCACGTGGCAATGTGCGGTATTCTAATTCTTTGAACAATTTAAGCGATAGACTTACAGAGACCTATGATTGGTCTGTACGGGGAAATGTGGTTTTGCGTTTGCCTTTTGATATTACCGTAAATAGTGACATCAATTATTCAAACAGATTGGGTTATTCAAATTTTGATCAATCTGAAGTGATTTGGAATGCTTCCATTGATAAGTCTTTGTTTAAAAACAATGGGGTTTTATCTGTCAGATGGTTTGATATCTTGCGTCAACAATTGAATATCAGACAATCCGTTGGAGATAATTCAGTTTCGTTTACCAAATACAACACCCTTACGTCTTATTTTATGGTCAGCTTCAGTTACAGAATCAGGTCGTTTGGTGGAAGTTCTGCTCGGGGAGATGGCATGGGATTCGGTCGAGAAGGTGGAGGTATGCGCGGTGGTGGTGGCGGTGGCATGCGTGGTGGTGGTGGACCACCAATGCAACCTATGTTTTGAGATAAAATCTTACTGAGGGTTCAATCTTCTTTTTCCACCGTATTGTCACCGAAAATCGTCAATTGACGATTGAATACTTCATCAAGTGAAACTTGGAATGTTTCTGTATGTGAAATACCTTTTATAGCTGTAATTTTATCGACTAAAATTTGAAGCAAATGCCGATTGTCGCGCGCATAAATCTTGACAAATAATGGATATTTCCCTGTTGAATAGTGACATTCAACAATTTCCGGTATCTTTTTTAATTCATCAGCAATGGTCACAAAGGCTTTGATGTCGGATAGGGAAATACCAATAAAAGCACAAGTTTGATAGCCCACTTTATAATTATCAACGATAAATTCTGATCCTTTGATAATGCCGTTGGCTCTTAATTTTTGGATGCGTTGGTGGATGGCTGCACCTGAGACCTTGCATTCACGCGCCACCTCCAAAAAAGGGATGCGGGCGTCTTGCACTATCATTTGTAGGATTTTTTTGTCTAAATCATCAATTTGGTATTTTTCCATGGACCGTGTTTGTTAATTGTAAATATGTGATTTGATGAACGCTGTTGAACCTCAGTTTCTTATTACGGTTGAAAGCGGATTTGATATATGATGATAATCAGGGATATACAAAATATATTGTAATATTTGTCCGTGTAAACCTGTAAAATCCGCGTTGTCTGTGTGTCTTTGAGACAGCTTCGAGACTGCAAATATAAAATAAAAATTTGAATTTTATCTGTACTTCCCGGAAGTCAGATCCGACAGCATACTTAAATAACTCTGATATCGCGATGAGCTGATGTGATGATTTTTGACAGCTTCCAACACCGCACAATCAGGTTCATTGGTATGGGTGCAATTCGTAAAACGGCATTTTTTTGACGTTTTGAATATCTCCTTAAAATAATGACTGATTTCATCTTCTTCCATGTCGATAGTCCCAAACCCTTTGATGCCGGGAGTGTCAATCAATTGCCCACCATTTTCCAACTCATACATTTCAGAAAATGTGGTAGTGTGAACCCCCCGATTGTGATGATAGGATATTTCAGCAGTTTTGGCAATAGATTCGGGCAATAATGAATTGATCAGGGTGGACTTTCCCACGCCTGAATTGCCTGAGACCAAGGTGGTTTTATCTTTCAAAAAATCTTTGATTTCATGTAAAGAGTCCGACTGTACAGCGGATACCATAAAGCTGCGGTAACCTACGGTTTCATAAAGTGTTTGCAGTGCTTCCGCATATTGCAATTCTTCCTCATCATACAAATCAATTTTATTGATGATTAGGCAAGCGGGTACGCTGTAAGCCTCTGCAGAAGCAATAAAACGATCAATGAAAATAGTTGAAGTCTCAGGATAGTTGACAGTCGCAATCAAAATCACCAAATCTAAATTGGCAGCCAAAATATGCGATCGTTTCGATAGATTGGATGAGCGCCGGATGATGTAATTTTTTCTGTCGTGGATGGCGTGAATGCTGCCAATATTGTCTTCAGAAAGTGTGAAGTCAACATAATCCCCTACAGCAATGGGGTTGGTACTTCTGATGCCCTGTAACCTGAGGTTGCCCTTGATTCTGCAATCGTAGTAAGTCCCCTGCTCAGATCTGACCTGATACCAACTTCCTGTATTTTTCACAACCAATCCTGTCATTCTAATCAATTATTACGCTCCATGTTGAATGAAAGTTCATCAATTATCAAAGCGATATCATCGCTGTCGATACCATTGGCAATCAAGTGCTTCTTGTCGTTTAGTATTTGGTCAATTGTCAATTGCAGATTTTCAGCCTGCTGTTCTATACCTTGCAGATAAAATTGAACAGCGCTCGTTCTATCGTGTTTGCACAAGGCGATGTGACCGGCATTGATAAAATCGGCAGCATGTGGCTGCGCTGATAAGATTTTTTCCATATAATAATCAGCCTGGTGGATGTTGGTTGAAAGGAAAGCACAACGACTGATGGCTCTCCAAAGATTTTCATGATCCGGAGCTTGCTTTTCAATGTCTGCATAAATTTTTAGCGCTGCTTTATATTTTTCAAGCTGTATCAAACAGTTGGCAATCTGCATATTGGTGTTGATTTCTCCGGGTTTCAGGAAGTCTGCATGCTGGTAATACTCCAATGCCTTTTCGAAATCTCCCGACAAACGATAACAGATGGCTATCTTTTTGACCGTCCATACATCATCCGGCAAAATATAATCTGCTTTGATGTAAGCATTTAAAGCTTGGTTGATTTGTGCGTTTTTTTGATAGGAAAAGCCGATTTTTTGATACAAAGCAGCAGAAGGCTCTTGTTCTTGAATTAATTCCTCATATATTTCAATGGCTTGAATATAGAGTTTTTTGGTGAAATAATATTCGGCTGTCTGTAGTTTGATGTCACCACCGGAAGCCAACACATCAAAAAAAGTAGTTTTATGAATGTTTAATGACAATTTAAACATGTCGTTGAAATCTTGATGGCGAGGATGGAGCCTAAAAAATCGAAATAAATCCTGTATGTATTGCCTTGAGATATTTCCGGCAGCCAAATCAGGATTGAGCAAAGTCTCGTCCTTGCTGATTTCTTCCAATTGTTTTGCTTCTGCCTTAAAGGATTTGCTCATCATGGAGCGCTGACCGGCAGGCATTTGCAACGCACTCAGACAAAATGAATATTTATCGGAGTTACAAATGATATTATTATTCAAGAATGCGGCAATCATGCTTTGATCGTGCTGTTGAAACAGGTCTTGGACAGCAGAAAAGTTTGGATCGAAAGGTAAAAACCAATGGGCGGTATCGCTGAAAAACGGAAAATTTTTCAGCATCGAAAAAGTGCTCATATACACGTCAGCTCCCTCCATCTGCAATTCTGTTAGTTCTTGGAGCTTATCGGCTATACCGCTTTGTTCCAATATTTCGCTCCATTCCGGATTTTCTTCATCCCAATCATCCGGCTTGGCTGTTTTTTCTTCCTCTTCCATTTTATCCCTGATCATGGGACTGATCTTCATCATCTCCGGTAGAATTTCTTCTTGCATCTTTTTGGTGATGCGGTCGGTGTCTGTTGTTCCGATAATCAGCAAAATGATATTCTTTAAATTTTCTGAAGTGGAAGCATGATCTGCCAGGATGACCAAACGATTTCTGATGGCAGGATAAAAATGCAGGATATTATTATACTTCGTGAGCATGAAGCATAAGCCCACCAAAGCCCGTTGCTTGATTTGTACGTTGCTGTGCTCGCAAGCATCCAACAATAACATCAATTTTTCTTCATCAAACATTCTCCAGATGTTCAGGGTCAAGGCTGATATAAGCAGACTTTGCTCTATGCCCGCCGGATATGCTTTATCGATCATGAGTTGGAAAACCTTCTTTTCTTCTGAACGGATATGTGTGTTTAACCAAAAAATAGCGAAAAGGTCGATTAATAGCTTTTCATAATTACCGCGGATTCTTTGTCTTTCAGTTTCAGTATCAGCCTCAGATTCTTTTAAAATGGATTGTTGGTTATGGAAGTACAGGAAAGAATCGTACAGGTCGGAGACAGCACTGAAATGTAATTTGTGAGGAAAATATCTTTTCTGTGTATATTCAAATGTATTATCTATACGCATCATCAATTCTTCGCGTACCAAGGCATTCAGATTGATTAATTTAGCAATCAGCTTGTTATAAACACTTTTACGCTCCGGATCGTCGATTCCGTCCATAAAGTACCGAAGCATATACCGATAGTTTCGGAGCAAATCTTCAAACTCATCGGTCAGCTCACCCCATTGCAGCTCAGCAACAAGAAGGCGCGTTTTGTCGAAAGCCAATTTCAGCTTTCTATCCAAAAGCAGACTGATCACGGATTGGTAGGTACTGTTAATTTGTGATGAGGTCATGTGTAAAAATTTTAACCCATTTTGCTGATTCTGACTAATCTCTCTTCGTCAATGATTTTTAATTTTCGTCCGTCCATGGCAATCACCTGTTCGTTAGAAAAATTGGATAAGGTGCGAATGGCATTGGATGTAGTCATGTTAGATAAATTTGCTAAATCTTCGCGTGCTAAATAAATACTGATGGTTGCTCCATCAGCCTCCACTCCGTAATTTTTCTTGAGTGTGAGCAAGGCTTCTGCTAATCGCCCACGGATGTGTTTTTGTGTTAAATTCACTGTCCGAGCATCTGAAGCCCCCAAATCGCTCGCAATTTCTTCTAAGAACCGATAACAAAATGCATTATTGTGTTTTAGGATAGAAATAAAAATATCGGCTTTGATCATAAAAATAGTGGAAGACTCAACAGCAGCAACATTGGTGTTGTGTGGTTCGTTAGCAATGATGGCACGATAACCAAAATGCTCACCCGGTTTAAGCATGCGAATGATTTGCGCACGACTGCCAACTCCTTCCTTGTAAACCTTTACTTTGCCTGATTCTAATACCATCATGTGGGTTGGAGTATCACCCTCACAATGAATAAGTTCATTTCTTTTAAAATGATGCACTGTATGATTGTTCCGTAAAAATTGCCTTTCATCAGGCGTCAAAACATCCCAAACGGTCATGACTTTGTCAATCGGTCTGGGCGTTGAATTTGTCTTTTTAGCCATGAATTATCAAGAAAGTATGTTAAATAACAATGTTTTAAAGCACAAATTTACATAATATTCTAAAACAAACAATTGTTTCTTGTTTTTTTGGCTCATTAGTAGAGATAGAACTTGTCAATGCAACGCTCATCATTTATCCATAATCTAATTCTTTACCTGAGTCTGTTTGAACATATAACTTGGAGACATGGGAGTGGTTTCTACCGACAGCCAGCCACATTCTCCAATATTTTTTGTAATTTTGCGGCTCAAAATCAGCTAAGTAGTTTTTTATATGCAATTCAACGAATATTCTCAATTCAATCTTTCGGACATCAACAAGGAAATATTAGATTTTTGGAAAGAAAAGGACATTTTTCATAAAAGTATCTCCACCCGTGAAGGCAAGCCTTCTTTTGTGTTTTACGAGGGACCGCCTTCTGCCAACGGCATGCCGGGCATTCACCACGTAATTTCTCGTTCCATCAAAGATATTTTTTGTCGCTACAAAACCATGCAGGGATTTCAGGTGAAAAGAAAAGCCGGTTGGGATACGCATGGTTTGCCGGTTGAATTGGGTGTTGAAAAGACTTTGGGTATCACCAAAGAAGATATTGGCAAAAGCATTTCTGTGGAGGAATACAATGCTGCCTGTCGCCAGGATGTAATGAAATACACCAAAGAATGGGAAGACTTAACTGAAAAAATGGGCTATTGGGTGGATATGGATGACCCGTATATCACTTATGATAACCGCTATATAGAAACATTGTGGTGGCTGCTCAAACAATTATACAATCAAGATTTACTTTATAAAGGCTATACCATACAGCCTTATTCTCCGGCTGCCGGTACGGGCCTGAGTACGCATGAACTCAACCAACCGGGTTGCTATCGCGATGTAAAAGATACGACTTGCGTGGCGCAATTTAAAGTGATTGATGTGGAGAATTTACCTTTTGCACCTGCCAATAAGAACTGCTATTTTTTAGCATGGACAACCACACCTTGGACTTTACCGTCCAATACTGCTTTATGTGTTGGTCCAAACATTTCATATGTACTGGTAAATACTTTCAATCCCTATACAGAAGAACCGGTTTCACTCATATTGGCAAAGGATTTATTGCCTGCCCATTTCAATATGAAAGATGTCGGATTGCAACTTAGTGACTATGTAAAAGGTAAAAATTTACCTTTTGAGGTAGTGGGTGCATGTTCAGGTAAAGATTTGACCGGTATCCAATACGAGCAATTGATTCCCTGGATGAATCCTGGTGAAGGTGCTTTCAAAGTCATCAGTGGTGATTTTGTAACTACAGAAGATGGTACAGGCATCGTTCATATTGCACCGACTTTTGGTGCAGACGACGACCGCGTTGCCAAACAAAACGGTGTTCCGCCCATGCTTTTGACTGATAAAGACGGAAACCGCCAACCTATGGTTGATCGTACCGGTAAGTTTTACAAGTTGGAAGACTTATCGGATGATTTTATCAACAACATGGTGAATGTGGATTTATATGAATCATTTGCCGGTAGGTTTGTAAAAAATGAATACCTGAATGGTGATGCAGCTTTATCTGAAGAAACTTTGGATGTTGATATTTGCGTGATGCTCAAGTTGCAAGGACTTGCCTTCAAGATAGAAAAATATGTGCACACTTATCCGCATTGCTGGCGTACCGACAAACCTGTCTTATATTATCCTTTGGACAGCTGGTTTATCAAGACCACTGCTCGCCGTGATGAAATGATAGCACTGAATAATACCATCAATTGGAAACCGCAATCAACAGGAACCGGTCGTTTTGGAAAATGGTTGGAAAACCTGCAAGACTGGAACTTGAGTCGCAGTCGCTATTGGGGAACTCCCCTGCCTATCTGGCGTACAGAAGACGGAACAGAAGAAATTTGCATTGGGTCAGTAGCAGAACTGATGCAAGAAATCGACAAATCCATACAGGCAGGATTCATGACTGAAAATCCGTATAAAAACTTTAAGTCGGGTGTTTATACTGCTGAAAACTACGCTGTTGAAAATATAGACTTGCATCGTCCTTTTGTGGACAATATTATATTAGCATCTCCTTCCGGCAAGCCGATGATGCGTGAGTTGGATTTGATAGACGTCTGGTTTGATTCGGGAGCCATGCCTTACGCGCAACTACATTATCCTTTTGAAAACAAAGAATTGGTAGAATCCGGAGCATTTTTCCCGGCTGACTTTATTTCTGAAGGTGTAGATCAGACCCGCGGCTGGTTCTTTACTTTGCATGCCATCAGCACGATGGTGAGAAATTCAGTGGCTTTCAAAAGTGTGATTTCACATGGTTTGGTATTGGATAAAAATGGTAATAAGATGTCCAAACGCTTAGGCAATGCCGCCGATCCGTTCACAACCATCGAACAGTACGGTTCCGACCCATTGCGTTGGTATATGATGACCAATGCCTCTCCTTGGGACAATTTAAAATTCGATACAGAAGGTATTGAAGAGGTGAGGAGGAAATTCTTCGGAACGCTTTATAACACCTACTCTTTCTTTGCTTTATATGCCAATGTTGATAAATTCACCTTTGCTGAAAAGGAAGTTCCTTTAGCAGCACGACCCGAAATTGATCGCTGGATCATTTCATTGTTGAATAGTTTGGTGAAAGATGTAAGCGGTTATTATGAAAACTACGAACCGGCAAGGGCAGGCAGGGCAATCGCTGATTTTGTGGGAGAAAATTTGAGCAATTGGTATGTTCGCTTGAATCGCAAACGATACTGGGGAGGGGAATATAATCAGGATAAAATAGCAGCTTACCAAACTTTATATACCTGTTTGGAAA